>JAJDNW010000025.1 GCA_022340465.1 Deltaproteobacteria bacterium
GGGGCGGCGCCGGAACAACTGGACGCGATCGAGTTCAATGTGCCGCCTCTGCGCTAGGCAAAGAGCGTTTGTCCGATTTCGCTGACTCCTGCCCGTTGAACGGGACAAAAGAACTTGTCACCCGCGAGATTCACACCTGAACGAGTTCCGCTTACTGCTCGGAAGCAATCACTGGCCTGGAGGATGTCCTGAGTGCCGCTACCGACCCAATGCGGAAATTGTGCAGTTTTTAACCTAAACTCGATCCGGTGCTTGCTCATAACTCTGAGCATTGATATTCGCAGCCAAGAACCACCACAAAACCTCCGACTCACGCTGCCAGCGAAAAATGCAGGTAACTCGATTTTTAAATAGAAACGCAGTTTTTTTCTTTCTCGCCATTCTATTGCTAGCCGTTCTGGTGTTTGGAACGCAGTACATACTTCGTGTATCGACTGGCGGTATCGGCTACCTGCCTTTGGCAGCATTTCACGCGGTAACAACCGCACTTTGGTGCATCCTTTTGCTGGCACAGGGGTACCTTGTTCGGCAGGGTCGACTGAGGACACACAGGTCTCTTGGCAGAACCTCGTATCTACTGGCCCCGGTAGTCGCATTCTCAATTTTCTGGTTGAGTCTTGATGTCTTGAGGTACGACGGTATCGATGAAGGTTCCTTGTACATTCTCGCCGTCAGAGTCTTCCTGTTGATCTTCTTTCTTGGTTTTTTTGCGCTCGCCCTGTTCAACAAAAGGCATCCCGATGTTCATGCGCGGTGGATGATCTGCTCGGCGGCGATACTTTTGGATCCGATCCTGAGCCGCGTATCGGCCTTTTTGCATCCGGTACCCTGGACGACGGGTTTTCACCAGTTCGTCGCTTTTGGCTTGATGGATGTGTTAGTCGGCTTGTTAGTCGTGGCGGACTGGCGCCAAGGGCGAAAAGACGTGTTTGCAGCGGCTCTGCTACTGATGCTAATCGGGCAAGCGTCAGCGTTAATGGTCTGGGACACCATGGTCTTTCGCTCATTTGCGGAGTGGTTTAGAACGATTCCATTGCCGCTCGGTTATTGACTGGTTCTGGGCAACTCGGTGAACCGTGCGGTCTTCTTCATTCAACTTCCGGGGAACGACTAACAGCAGAACCACGACGCCCGATTTGGTCTTAGACTGCTTACGACTCAATTCGGAACCTGGGGAGGACGCTGAGCCAATTACTGAATTTGGATGTGATAATAAGCAACTTCTGACTTTCGGGGGCCTTATTACTATGCGTTACGCTCTGAGATTGCTACTCATTGCCGGAATAACTCTGTTCAGCGTTCAACATCCAGTCATTGCGGAAGAGAGTGCACGTTTGGAAGATAAGGAACTCTCCGCCATGGCATGCCCTCCCGATCCAAAGTTGGGAGCAGAAGTCGCCGCCAAGCGGTTTTTATTTGCCTTTACGAGATTAGATCAGGCTTGCTTTGACCAGATGTGGACGGAAGACGCCACTGCATTTCTACCCATGATAATTCGAGACTCAGGGCCCGGTCGCCTGGACGGAAGAGCGCAAATTCTTGCCACCTTCGACGTTTTCTTTGGAGACCGAGATGCTTCGGAGGAGGATGTCATGGGAATCGTTCCCCAATCCTTTCGCGTCGACCAAAAAGGCGATGTAGCGGTTGTGAGTTTTGTCCTTGGGCCTGAATTAGATAATCGCCGAACCTTTATATTTCGGCGCGAAGTTGATGGTTGGCGCATCTGGCATCATCACGCATCGTGGGTGGGAGACTTCGATGCCATCCTTGAAGCGGAGCTTCAGAAGCGCATTTCGGAAATGAGCGATCCTAGCGGAAACTAGACATCTGAAAAATGACTGCTCCGGGCCGGAATCTGATAGCAGCCCCTCCTTGTCGAGGGGCTGTTTTGATCCGAGAAGCAGCAATTGGGCTCCGATACCTGTTCGAAGGCCGCTAACGACCCGAAGGAGACGTCAGTACATCCCAGAATTGATTCCGGGGTTTTGGCGGCGCATCATCCTTGCTGGGAGGTTGGCAAACCGAAACCTGGGGAGACTACAAATGGAACAACACTGCGAAGGTGGGTGCCAGTGCGGTGCCGTCGCTTATGAGGTCGACGTCGATGTTGATGAGTGCATGACGTGTAATTGCTCGCGCTGTAAGCCCCTTGGCGCCATTCTGGCGTTCGCGCCGCGTTCGCAATTCAAGCTCTTGAAAGGTGAAGACAACCTCACAGAGTATCGATTCAACAAGAAATCGATCGCACATCTATTCTGCAAAACGTGTGGGATACAGAGTTTCGCTTACGGAGCCATGCCGGATGGTTCGGAGATTGTGGCGATCAATCTCAATACGCTACACGGCCTGGACCCCAAATCTCTGAACCCGAAGCATGTCGACGGACGGTCGATGTAGACGTAAAGTCGTTGGTCTGGAATCTGTCCAATAGGCCGCCCCTGGACGCTCTATGAACTGAGCGGCCTTCTTCATCTACTTAAGAAAAGCGCCTAATAGCAGAACCAGGCTGATGAGCTTGGGCTAAAGCTGCTACCGACCCAAAGCAGAAATACGAACTCCGTACAGACAGACAAAACGCGAGCATCCACCGAACCCTCACTGGAGATTCGCGAAGGTTCTTCTAAACTCGGAGTATGGGCCAGTGTCTGCGGCACAAATCGCTCACTCTGGTTTGATTCCTGACGATTCTGGAGAATAGAGCATGAAGACCCAGATAATCCTTCGTTCAATTTTTGCAATTCTGTTCTTGATGGGAACTTGCCAAGGCGTTTTTGCTGCCGAGTCCAAAGGCAAAGAGGGTCAAGCCGGCCGCCTGAAGGTGATGACCCAGAACGTCTACGTGGGCGCCAATCTGTTCAAGATACTGAACCCGGAACAACCTGTTCCGATCAATGCCGCGGAAATATTCGGCGACATCCAGGTGACAGATTTTGCGCAGCGTGCCGAGTCCATCGCGGATTTGATCGCGGAGCATGAACCGCACCTGATCGGCCTGCAGGAAGTCTCCCAGGTCCGTACCCAGTGCCCCAGCGACATTCTTCCTCCCCCGGGCGACCCGGCGCCGAACGCGACTGACGTCTTTGCGGACTACCTTGCCATTTTGCTGGCCGAACTGGCAGACAGGGGTCTCCACTACGAAGTTGCCGCTACTGTGACAAACGCCGATGTCGAACTTCCGGTGGCCAACCTGGGTCTGCTGGACTGTCCCGCCCCGTTTTTCGACGCTCGGCTGACCGACCGCGACGTCACCTTGAGTCGGTCGGATGTTGGCGTCACGTTTAGTTTGGGCGAGAACTTCATGTATAACCTACCGGTCCCTGTTCCGGGTGGTGGTGAAATCGTCTTCACCCGCGGTTACAACATCGTGGACGTGGATCTCCAGGGGCGCAGTTACCGCTTCGTAAACATGCACCTCGAGGTTAGCGGCAATCCGGCCGCCAATTTCTTCCAGTCCGTGCAAGCTTACGAAATGACCCAGATCCTGAACGGCCTTCCCAAGTTGCTCGGTGATGAGATCGTCGTCGTGGTCGGGGACCTCAATTCCGACCCAGACGAGGGACCGGAGTCAGTCTGTCTTTTGCCGCCGGAATTCGACACGCTGGGATTGTGCCCAACGCCTTACGCCTTGATGGCCGGCGATGGCTACATCGATACCTGGATGGTGCGCAATGGCGCCCACAGCCCGGGGAACACCTGCTGCCAGCAGGACCTGCTGATGAACCCGTATTCCTGGCTGGACGAACGCATCGACCATGTCTGGGTGCGTCCGCCGCAGGCGGGCCCGCAGGGGCCGAATTTCCTGCGCGCCGTACATGCTACCGTCGTGGGTAACCGGCAGGAGGACCGAACGGCAGATGGCCTGTGGCCGTCCGATCACGCCGGTGTCGTTACGGGCATGACATTCCGGCAGAAAAAGTAGGTTGACTGGAGTCCGGCAAGCTAGTGGGGGCGGTTTCAGCGGCTCCCGCTACCGCTCCCGCAGCCCGAATGTAAGCTCTTCCACTGGCCGAATCCTAACCGCAGCCCCTCCTTGTCGAGGGGCTGTTTTGATCTGAGAAGCGGAGATTGGGCTACCGCAGGTGTGCCAGGGCCGGTAACGACCCTCATAGGAACAAAATTGGTTTTGTCTGCCATTGCGGTTACTTTGCACCGATGTTCTTGATGTCCATCTTCTTCCAGTCTGTGGTGTCGTAAAGAAGAACCCCTGTATTTGTCGCCGTGAGCAGGTATTTCCCGTCGGGACTGAATTCCATGTCGCAGACATAAGTATCAGCTCTCCACTTATCGACTACCTTGTCACTTGCCCGATCAATCACGCCCATAACATTGTGCGAAGGTCCCCTGGTTGTGCTGACCACGGTCTTGCCATTCGGGGAAATGGCGACGGAACGGAAGCATGTTTCGGGCCTGAATGCCAAGCCCGCCGGCATCATCAGCAGTTGTGTCGCCGAAAATGGATCAAAGGCCATAAAAGGGGCTCCCACTGCGGCGCCAGCCGCCAGGCCGAGTACGGAAACCGCCACGACCGTTCCGACGCCGATGCCCTGCATGATCATGCTGGGATCGGCCAATTCGTCAATTTGCTCCAATGTCACGAATTTCCAAATCCGCACCTCCTCGCCAGCCGTGATCAGAGTTCTCTCATTGGGCACCAAAGCCATTTTGTAAACTTCGTCTGCTCCATCCAGGTTACCCACTTTCTCAAGCGAATCCGCATCCCATATGGCAACGTTCGAGGTGTTTGCAGGATGTACGGGTGGTTCGTGGTCGTTGGCACTGAATCCTTCGTTAATTGTTCCGGCGGCTTCGCTAAAACTCGTTTCCTCAACCGCCATGTTGTTGCGCTTCTTCGCTGTCATCGACGCGGACGCAAAAAATCGACCTTCCGGCCCAAACTGCAGATCCCAGATGTAACCGTCCAGATTTGCCACTGGCAAAAGCGGTCCGGCAACGTCGCCATTCATGGTTGTGAGCAGGATATCTCCACCCGCAGTACCGATGATCAGGCGGTTGGTCGACGGAGAATAGTCAAGGGTCGATGCAAAAACTTCATTATTTGGTGGCTCGATCACCGACAGTCGGTTTCCGGTGCGAATACTCCATATAGAGACCAATCCGCCCATACCCGTTGTTGCAATGCGTTGATCGTCGAGAAATACGAGGGTATCGCCGATTCCATGACGGAAATCCGATCGATTCGACGATTCCAAATTTTGCTGTGATTGGCGCAAAGTGATTACGGGCTTTCGATTTTCAACCTTCAACACGCGAATCTCAGTTGCATCCGCAAAAGCCAGCAGCGAGTGGTCAGCTGAAAACGCCACGGTGGAAAAGGCTCTTTCCTGACTCGGCGAACGTGATGCCACGCAGCCGGTGAGGGTCATAAGAACCACCAACAAAAGGCTTGTATGATTCATGAACGCGGCTCAGTTTTGGGGCAGAGGTATGCTTGATTCAGTCTAGTTCACGTTATGTTAAATGTCTGCCGATTGCCGGATTCTGACGGCAATCCACCGAGTCGAGGGACCGTTTTCATTTGAGAGGCAGAGATTGGTCTACTGCACTGGCACCAGGGCAGTTAACGACCCTTAGCGGACATTTGCTCACCACACTTTCCGCACAGTTCGTATTTACAGTTAATGTCCTTCAGTTGCCGGGATCCGGAGCCTCAACAGGTGTGACGTGGTTGCTCTGAAAAAGGAAAGCCATGAATCCATTTACGATACCGCTCATCGCCATTCCGGTTGCGATCACATTCTATGCCTCATTCGTCAAAGGACGTTGGGCCAGGCTTGGCCTGCTCTTGGTGGCGACAATGGTTTTCTGGCTTTTCCTGCAGGTGCATGTTGATTGGACTTTCACTCACCCGTTCGA
>JAJDNW010000026.1 GCA_022340465.1 Deltaproteobacteria bacterium
GGTGCTGGCTGCCGCCCACCCGGGCAGCCATAACAGCAGGGCCGTGATCAGAATCAGAATGAATCCAATTTTTTTTCGATGCATGGGATATCCTCCTTGTGTGTTATAGCGTTTTAGCAGGGGTCGATCAGTAAACGAATCAGCGTGCAAAAGGTTACACCTCGGACCACCGAATTTTTTCTTTTTTAAGGAAAACCGGCTTTTTTCGTAACTTTCTTAGATCCAGTGCGTTATAGAATATAAGGGATATGAACAGCTTCAACGCGTTTTATCGGGAAAACAGGCACAAAATTTTCGCTTATCTGATGCGAATAACACGGGACTATTACCTGGCATGTGACATCATGCAGGAGAGTTTTACCCGTTATCTCGAAAAATATGGGAACGCGGAGCCGCGGCTGGCGCTTATTTTCAAGATAGCCAGGAACGCTTTTTACGATCATGCCCGCAAAGACAACCGCAGCAGTTCGCTGCAGGAAGAGCCTGCCAGCGATCATCAGAGCCAGGAACACCTGGTCATGGTCAGGGAAGAATTCCGGCGGGTGGCAGATGCCATGCAGCAGCTGAGCCCCAAAGAAAGGGATGTTCTGGCTCTGGTTGTCAGCAGCGATCTTCCTTATGCCGAAATTGCATCCATCGTCGGCATCAGCGAGGCGAATGTCAAGGTCAGCGTTCACCGCGCCAGAAAGCAGTTGTTGAATAAAGTCAGGGGGACCCAATGACGAAAGATATCATGATCAGCCAGTTTGTGGACGATGAACTGAGTCTGGATGAGAAACTGGCGTTTGTCGAAAGTGTGCATGCCGACGCGCTTTACAAGGAGCAGACGGTCGATATCCTGCATCTGGAAAGGGAACTTCGTATGGCGCCGGTTGATCATTTGCCGGATGTAGAGATTCTACCGCGAAGACGTCCTTCACATGTGCTGCATTTTTCGAAGCAGGTCTGGGTCGCGGGGACGGCGGTCGCTGCGGTCGCCGCGGCCATAATTTTATTTTTTACCTTGTCGCAGGAGGCGGTCCCGAAAACACCCCATCGCTTTGTTTTGTTTCAGCCGCAGGCAGAGCGGGTTGAAATTTCGGGAAGTTTTACCGGCTGGCAGGCGGTTCCCATGCAAAAAGCCGGGCTCAGCGGGTACTGGGAAACGACCATCGACCTTCCGCAGGGAGAACATCGTTTCAGCTATATTATCGGAGGTCGTCAGAGAGTCCCGGACCCGACGATTTTGGTGCGGGAGCAGGATGATTTTGGGGGCGTCAACTCGATTATTGAGGTCGATTCCTTGATTTAAATTGAAAAACGATTCGCAAAAACAGGGGGTAAAGGGGGGAACGCTTGCTGCGGGCCTTATTCTGATGGGACTGTGGGTATTGACCGGCTGCGCAACCATCGTGCAAGCCGGCCGCAGCAATACCATAACGCTCTACTTCGAGGCCGGCAGCGCCGCCAGCGTGGAATTTGCCTGTTCCCTCGATCAGTTCAAACCCCGCCCCATGCAGAAGGCGGGCGGCGGTAAGTGGTCGATACGCGTACCGGACAGTCGCTATTTTACCTATTACTACATGGTCGACGGCGAGGTCCGCATTCCTGACTGCCGGCTGAAGGAAGCCGATGATTTCGGTTCGGTGAACTGCATTCATGAACCAGCTCCGGGGGTGACGGAATGATTGTCCGGGGCGGAACGGACGATTGCATGCCAAGGAGAAGATTGAGATGACAAACAAGATATGCCGCGGTATTGCCCTGCTCGTAACGGTTCTGTTCATCGGTATCGGTGGCGTACACGCATCCGATCTGCCGGCGGGCACGTCGGAACGGGTGGTCGCTTCGGTGCGGTCACTGGTGCAGGCGGGGCTGGTGCAGGCGGCGATGTCGGACATCACCAGGACCATGTTGGAAAACCGCTTTAACGACGATCAGGTGCTGGCGGTACACCGACTGTTCTTGAACGCGGCGGCACAGGACCTTCCGACAGCTCCGCTGACCGGCAAAATACTGGAGGGTATTTCAAAGCGCATTTCACCCGAGCGCATTGTCTTGGCTGTCGAAAATGTACATGCCCGCCAGTTGTTCGCCCTGGATCAGGGCAAGCGGGTTGCCGACAGTGTTTCAGTCGCCAAAGATCTGGCTGATGTGTATGCGGCTTCTCTGTCCGCCGGATTGACCCGTGCAGATGCAGAAGCGATCACGGGCCAACTGGAACGGATGACCGCGGGAAAGGGGTCGACCGACGGGTACGCCCTTTCCATGGCGACCATGAAAACAGCCCGGGACATGGCGCGTCTGGGGGTGCATAGCGACACGCTGACAGGCCTCCTATCCGGTGCTTTAAACCAGGGGTTCGACGCCGGCGGCATGGAAGCGATGCACCAATCCTTTCTTGCCGATGCACGGCAGGCCGATGCGGAAACATTGGCGACAGCCTATGGGAATGCCATCAAGAGCGGCACGGGGTTTGGCGTCAACGCATCCGGCGGTCGGACCGGCCGGGGCGAGGTCTCCGGGCATGAAGGCGGGGCGGACGGGACCGGCGGATCGGGTGCCGGAGACGGTGCGGGCTCGGGCGGCAGCGCCGGGGGGAGCGGCAGCGATGGCGGACAGGGCAGCGGCGGTGGGTCCGGGAGTACAGGCGCCGGCGGCAATGCGGGCGCCGGTGGGGGTGCCGGTTCCGGAAACGGCGGCGGTCCCGGCGGAGCAGGATCCGGGCACTGATAGACCTTCCGGTGGCGCATACTGCAGAGGCCAGAGATGGGATGCCTTAAGCGAGAGCGATTGCACCACAAAGGCACGAAGAACACAAAGAATAACGTTACCCTGCGGGACTTGCGGGAGGCTGCCGGCCAGAGACCGGAAGTCAGAAGTCAGCGGTCGGAGGTCGGAGATCAGAGGTCAGATGCTTTGACGACAAAGTCCATCAGGGCGGGTCGGCAGGGTTTGAGGATTTGTCGATATCGATAATCCTGCTGTGCAGGTAATCCTTGGTTTCATACCTGGTGATGTTCATGAGCTTCCTGGTGATGTCGCTCAATTTATTCACCTGATCCTGGATTTTTTCTATTTTTTCGTACAGCGGGTCGTCGCAGGGTGTTTTCATGACCAGGAGGTCGGCGTATCCGGTGATCGCCATCAGGGGCTGATTTAGTTCGTGACACACGGCGCCGGCCATTTCAACCACGCCCTGCAACCGTGCGTGCTCCTTTTGGGCTTCTTCCCCCATGATCCTCGCGGTGATGTCATGCAGGACAATAAGCCTGCCGATGTGTTTCCCTTTTTTATCCTCGAGGTCGGAGATGCGTAGATCTATAAAGTGCTTCTCCCTTTCCATTTCCAGGCAGATTACGCCCGGTTCGATCCTTTTCGCGTCGAGGTGAAACAGGGGGGTGCCATCGAAGAGATCATCGAGTCTTTTTCCGATGGCCGTTACGGCATCGATGGCAAGTTTGGATGCCGCCGCCGGGTTGATGTCGATCAGGCGGTCTTTTTCGTCGACCACCATGATAGGGTCGCCTATTCCATCGAAGATTTCCGATTTGGCAACCGGCAGAATGTCCAGCAGGCTGTAGCGGAAGAACCCCCATGCCATGGCGACCGCCACGAGGGAAAAGGCCAACGGCCCGATATCCATGTTGGGAACGGGACTGTTGCCTGATACGTATATGGCGTTCACCACCCACACGATTACCACCGCCGACAGCATAATGCCTGCCTGCGACCGGTGGAATCCGGAAGACATGACCACCTGCCTGATCAGTAACAAGCTCAGGATGGCCATCAGGGTGTAATGGTAGCCGATGGTCAGCCACCACAGGATGCCGTGCTCGAGGCCCAGCATGGGAAACGGGCCGGTTTCGATTTTGTAGTGCTGTAGAAAAAACAGCTGATGAAAGCCGTTGGTCCAGACAACCAGGACGATCAGGCCCGCAATGCCAAACAATATGGCCGGTATTTTAGAGGAAATCTGCCTTTCATACCCGAAGACGGCAAAACCGAACAGAAGCGCCAGGGGCGGGCACAGCGCGATGCCGACATACTGCACCCCGGTGATGAAAAGATCGGTTTCGACGTCGAAGCCGAAATAGAGCATTCCTTCCGTGGCGGCCCAGAAGGAGGCGGCCAGGCAGAGCAGGGTCAGATACCCGGCACCGCGGGCCTTTCTTCTGGACAGGGTATACATACCAACCGCCAGTATGAACGCCGCAGCTGTAAAAAAAGGAAGCGCGTACGCAAGGCGAATATGCATGGGAGCACCTTGTTTTTCTACGACCTGAATTCATGTACGATCAAGTTCCCGATACCTATCAAAGAATGGCAATGAAAATCAATCTGTGTTTCGAATTCCCGTAAATTGCAAAAACGTTCCTGCTGTGTTAAAAGATATATTTAATTGTTTATAGTTTTCAATGCGTTATATTATAATCAGGGGCGGGCATGAAGCTGCGCGATACGTGTGGCCAGTTGGCCGCCGAGGTCGAATACGCGTTTGCCATGATGAGAATAAAAGACTGATAATCGCTTCGGAATGAAACCCTGGTCGAGATTGACTGTCAAAAGAGGAGGGAGCCGTATGTTTGAACCACAGCCTTTCAATGTGCAGATACCGGAAACGGTGATCGACGATCTGAAAAAGCGTCTGGCGCTCACCCGGTGGCCCGACGAAATATCCGGGACCGGGTGGCGTTACGGTGCGAACCTGGCCTATCTGCAGGAATTGGCGGAATACTGGCAAAACGAATACGACTGGAGGACTCACGAGAAAATTTTAAACGGCTTCAGACAGTTCACGGTCACGATCGAAGACATCACCCTGCATTACATTCACCAGGAAGGGGTGGGGCCGGATCCGCTGCCCTTGCTCATCAGCCACGGGTGGCCGGGTTCTGTATGGGAATTTACCAAGATTATCGGGCCGCTGACCGATCCGGCCCGCTTCGGCGGCGATCCCGGCGACGCTTTCACCGTGGTGGCGCCGTCATTACCGGGGTATGGATTTTCCCACACCCCCGGCCAGCGCCGTCTGACCATAGAAGAGATGGCGGACCTGTTTGCCCGGCTGATGGGCGATGTGCTCGGGTATTCCCGCTTTGCGGCCCAGGGAGGAGACTGGGGATCTTTTGTCACCGCGCGTTTGGGCTATGCCCATCCGGAAAAGCTGGCGGGCATCCACCTGAACATGCTGCCCCTCTCCCCGCACCCGGCGGACCGCACGACGCTCTCGGATGCCGAGGCCGATTTTCTCAAGGAAGGGGAACGGTTCCGGAAGGAGGAGACGGGTTACCAGTGGATTCAGGGGACAAAACCCCAAACCCTGGCTTACGGCCTGTGCGATTCCCCCGTCGGTATCGCCGCCTGGATTGCGGAAAAATTTCACACCTGGACGGATTGCGGCGGCAATCTCGAAAGCCGGATAACCAAAGACGACCTGCTCACCAATGTCATGATCTACTGGGTTTCGAACACGATCAACAGCTCATTTTACCCGTATTACCAGCTTCTGCACCGTCCCTGGCGGTTGGGCCGCGGAGAAAAAATAACCGTGCCTGCGGCGTTCGCCGCTTTTCCGGCGGAGATCCTGCGGCCCCCCCGCGAGTGGGTGGAAAGACTTTTCAACGTCAAGCGCTGGACCCCCATGCCCGCCGGGGGGCATTTTGCCGCCCTGGAGGAACCCGAACGGCTGGTGGATGACATCCGGGCCTTTTTCCGGGAGTTGAGGTAAACCCCGGCGCTGCAACTATGGGGTACAGACCGGAAGCGGCTGCCTTTCACACGTCATAGAGGATTTCCCAGTAGCGGTCGAAGTGCGGATCCGTCTGGCTGTAGCGGTAGTAGAGGGTTTTGCCGGCGCCGCGGCCGTTGTTGGCGTCTTCTTTCCAGTAGCGCAGCAGGATCGCGGGCTCCAGGTCAGCGCCCCCCTCGCCGCCTTCTTTTTCGGCCGGCACCTTGATCCATTGCTCCCTTTCTTCGATCACCTTCCAGACGGTATCGTGCTGCCGGCTCCTGACCCGCTCACCGACTCTCGGGAGGGCCAGGGCTTCCCTGAGATCCTTGAACCGGTAGGAATACCTCTCGCCGTGATCGAGAACGCTGTCCCCAAGCACCATGATCCCGAGGGCGCCGATCGGGGCGGTGAGCAGGATGGACAGCACGGCTACGGCCAGAATGACATCGCCGGAGGCGACGCCGGCAGCCAGGGGGACGGCTCCGATGGCGGCCTGGACCGTGGCTTTGGGAATATAGGCCACCACGCAGAACAGTTTTTCCCTGAAATCCAGGTCGGTGCCGAACAAGGAGATGTAGGTTCCCACGCTTCGGAACAAAAGCCCGACGGCGATGACGGCCATCCCGGCCAGGCCGGCTTTCCAGGCCACGTGGATGTTGACCTGGGCGCCGACCAGCACGAAAAGCAGAAGCTCTGCGAACACCCAGATCTTTTTGAGCTTCTGGGAGATGATGTGGGCGATGGCTTCGGACTTTTCGAGAATGACAAAGCCGATCGCCATGACGCCCAACAGGCTCGCAATCGGAACGAGGTGCTCCAGGGCCTTCTCCGTCCAGACCAGCAGGATGGCCGTTCCCGTCACGACGATGGTTCTTTTGGGCGGACGAAAGTCGAATCTGCTGAAGAGAAGATAGAGGAAATAGCCCGCTATCAGGCCGGCGACGACTCCCAAGACGATGCTGACAGGGATCTCGGCGAGTTTGGCGAGAAGGTTGACCTCTCCCCCCCCGTACATGCCCAGAAAGGCCGTAAACAGGACGATCACGAAGACGTCGTCCACGGACGAGGCCCCCAGGATCATGGACGGGATGCCTTTTTGGGTGCCCCGGCCCCGATCCATGAAGTCGATCATCAGCGGGACGACCACCGCCGGGGAGACCGCCCCCAGAATGGCGCCGAGGATGGCGCCTTCCAGAAGGGTGATTCCCAGGAGCCGCGGGGCTACCAGCGTGACGCCGACGATCTCGAAAATTGCGGGCACGGCGCTCATGGTCAATGCGGCCCTTCCGACGCGGTGAAGCGTGTCTTTGCGAAGCTCGAAACCGGCCCGCAGCAGAATGACGATAAGGGCGATTTTGCGAAAATCTCCGGAAACCGACAGCATTTCCGGAGACAGCAGGTTCAGCACATAGGGCCCGGCCGCAACACCCACCAGCAGCATTCCCACCAGTCCGGGAAGCTTGAGCTTCCGGAACAGATAATCCCCTGCCAGACCGAGAAGAACGATCAAAGCGATACCGAACGCCATAAGACCTCCTGGAATAAAAAAAGCCCTGCCAGGTGGCGGCCTCACAGGACATCGAAATAAAAAAACCCACCTGGCTGTTCAGGTGGGGCGGAGATACAGGACTCCTACCCCGTAACGCGCTGTGGTAGAAGTCATCAGCCCCCGGGAAGGGGCGGTTGTCGGCAGACTTCATTGCCGGATCGAAGCCCACCCTATCGCAGGGCAAAAAGGCTGTCAATATGCTTCGGGGAAAACATGCGGCGCTTGTGTCGGGACAGGCAAATGGTTGGTTGACCTCATATAAGACTGGCGGGAAAGCCCCTATAATCTAGAAAACGGCAGTCCAAGAAATCCGAGTAGTGCAAGTGCGGTGAAAGCCGCTCCCGCTAAAAAAGTGGCCGGTGCGCCGAATGCGGTCCAAAGGCCCCCTGCGATGACACTCGCCAGCAATAAGGCGCCGCCACTGGCAAGATTGAAAATTCCAAAGGCCGTACCAAGAAACTCGGAAGGGGCGTTGTCGGCCACGAGTTTGGCGAAAATTCCCTGCGTGAGCCCCATATGCACGCCCCAGAATGCCACGCCGATCAATGCCTGCAACGGGGTTGTGGCAAAGGCCAGGAGGAGGTCCGCCACAAGCAGCATCCCGAGTCCTATCATGAGAAGGGTCATCTGATTGAGATGATCGGCGGCGACGCCCGCCGGATAGGAAGTCAGCGTATAGGCAATATTCATCACGATCAGCACCAGAGGAACGTATGCAAGCGTCAACCCGATTTCTTGTACACGAAGTACCAGGAATGCTTCACTGAAGCGGGCCAGCGTGAATGTCGTACCGAGCACGATGATAAACCAGTAGCGCATCGGCAGACGCTTGACCTCTGCGAAAATCATGGGTTTTCGAATGCCGTCATTGTGTGCGGGCGCTCCGGGCTCCTTGACCCCAAAGCCAAGCAGCGCCACGGCGGCAAAAGCAGGAATGACCGCGACCCACAGCACCGCTCTGATATTGTTGGACAACCATGCCATGAATGCCACTGCGGCAAGTGGCCCGATCAGTGCACCGAGAGAATCCAGCGACTGCCTGAGCCCGTAGGCCGCCCCCCGGCGTTCAGGAGGCGCAATGTCGGCCACCAGGGCATCCCGGGGCGCCCCGCGAATGCCTTTACCGATACGGTCTATGAATCTGGCGGCAAACACCCAGCCAATGGTGTTGGCCAGCGGAAAAATCGGCTTTGTGAGCGCTGCGAGGCCGTAGCCGATCCCCGCGAGCCACTTGCGCTTTCCAAGGTAGTCGCTGATTGCTCCCGAAAATACTTTCGTCATTGCAGCCGTCGCCTCGGCAACTCCCTCGATAAGACCGATGGTGGTCATGGAGGCTCCCAGGACGGTCGCCATGAATACCGGCAGCAGGCTGTGAATGAGCTCCGAAGAGATGTCCATGCACATGGAGACGAGGCCCAGCACCCAAATGCCCGCGGGCAGACCACGGAACAGGCCCGCCGCGGCAGGGGCGGCTTTCCCGGCATTTTTCGATGGCGCGCTCATCCGCTGATTATAGGCGATCTGCTGTTTATTTACAATGGCAGTGCGTTTTTTTACCGAATTGAAGGGTCGGGGTGCTTCGGCTTAGAACGCTCGACTCAGGTTAGGCATAGCAGCCCACGAACTCGCCGCAACGGGCATTGAAAAATTCCATGGCCTCATCGACCGTGTCGAAGATGATCCAGTCATGACGAATGGTCCTTTCACCTTTTTTGCGGATCCGTTCGATCTCGGTGCTCCCGAAATATTCAAATTGATCGTGATAATCCGGATACAATTCATGCTTCCTCATGTTTATCCTCCTATTGCTGTATGATTTAGCCCAGATTACCATATGGGTTTGACAGATCCGGTCACAGTGCTGTAGATTTTTATTTGTTGGAGAACGCAGGGGAGCATAGGTCAGGGAAGAGAAATCAGAGGTCGGAGGTCGGAAAACGGAGAATAGAAGACCGATGATGATAAACTCAGCTGATGAGCTAAACGTGTATACACGGCAGGGTTAAAACCCTGCGCTACATAGCCGTGGGCTATATGCTATGCAGACCAGGGCTTCATCCCTGAAAAAATAAATCGCCTTATGCCTTGGGCCATACGTTTTAGGTCTCACGGTTCACAGGCGAGTAGGGAGTGTCTTCCAGTAGGGAGTATGGAGTAAGCGTCTGCTATAAGAAAAAAACACTCCCTCCTCCTTACTGATTTCTGACTTGTGTTCCCTGTCCTTATCACGAAGGGTGTTGCATGGACCAATTTGATGGGATCAGCTTGAAGACGCGGTTGTATGTGTTGATTCTGGCCGCTTTCATTCCCGTGACGTTTCTCATCGTCTATGTTGCCGAGGAGCAAAAAGCGATCGAGAAAGAGGCCATTTTGCACAGAACCAAGCTGATGGCCCAAGGGGTGGCCGAAGCGGAAAACCTGCAGATGATGGCCACCCGCGATCTTATGGCTGCCTTGGCCGGGGCATATCTGCTGGCCGATGGTCGCCCGAAGAAAATGTCGGTGTTCCTTTCCAATCTGCGCAGCCAATCCGATATGTACGCGGTATTAGGCATTCTCGACACGAACGGGCGACTGGTTGCAGGTGACGGCTCTGCCGCCATGACGCATGATTACGGCAACCAGGACTGGTTTTCCACCTGCCTGGAACAGAAACGGTTGACCATGGGGCCTTATCACGGCGAGCATGTCGACGGCGCGCCGGTACTCTATTTCGCCGAACCCATTTCCAACCGCCGCGGGAAAATTGCGGCCGTGGCCTTTGTTGCCATAAACCTGAACCGGATAAGCCGCAGCCTTTTCGAGCAGCTGTCCGAACTGCCTCCGGGCTCCCGGCTGACCCTGGTGGATGAGCGGCAGGTGCTGCTGCGCTATGCCGTGGAAACCGCCCGCTGGTCTGAAGCACAATATGTGGATCCCTCGCTGCAGCAGCAGATCGCCAACCAGGCCTCGGGGGTACTGGTGGCCGAGGATGAAAAGGGCATGCCGAGAATTTACGCCTTTGCCCACCTGGAAAGTGCCTTGCAGCCACGCCGGATCGCCGTTGTCCTGGAAATTCCCCGGTCAGTGGCCCTGGCGGCATCCAGTCGCACCTTTGTTAGCAATTTGATCTTGCTGATCGTTTCGGCGCTCATGGCCATTCTATCTATCTGGTGGGCTGCCAACCGTTTCATTCTGAGACGGGTCGGCGCCATCGTTCGCGCCAACCGCCGCCTGATCGCGGGTGATTTTCGGGCGCGCGTCGGTCGAATCGGCGCCAACGACGAGATCGGTCATCTGGCAGGCGTCTTCGACGAAATGGCTGCATCGCTGCAGATGCGTATTGAAAGGGAGGAACAGGTGACAACCTCCCTGAAGCACTCCCGGGAGCAGCTTCGCCGGTTGTCCGCCCACCAGAACGATATCCGTGAACATGAGCGCATCCGTATTGCGCGTGAGATTCACGATCAGCTCGGCCAGTCCCTGACTATCTTGAAAATGGACCTGGCCTGGCTGAAGAGACGGTTGCCGGCCGGCGACGGCATCCTGAAGGAAAAAATAGAGGTCATGGTCCGGCTGATCGGCGAATCCTTGGATAAACTGCATGAGGTCACCGCCGAGTTGAGGCCGGTGATCCTGGATGATTTCGGACTGGCCGCCGCCATCGAATGGCAGTTGGAAATCGTTCTCCAACGCAGCGGTATCGGCTGCCGTTTGCAAAACAACGGCTACGAACCGGATCTGTCCAGGGATCAGGCAACGGCCCTCTTTCGAATATTCCAGGAACTTCTGACCAACATCATTCGTCATGCGGAAGCCAGTGATGTGGTCGTACGCCTGGAAGAGAGGAACGGAGAACTCAGGATGCAGGTGGCGGACAACGGCCGCGGAATCACCGAGGATGAAATCAACTCACCCCACGCATTCGGGTTGCTGGGTATTCGCGAACGCCTCTACCCGCTGGGTGGTAAGGCCGTTTTCGAGGGGCGCCCCGGGCAGGGAACCCGCGCCACCATCTATCTGCCCCTGAATCAACCCCAACGCCGAGGGCAAAAAGGAGACACAACATGATCAACGTCGTTATCACCGACGATCATCCCGTCGTGCGGGCCGGCCTGAAGCAGATTATCATGGAAGAGCCAGATATCGCCGTTGCCGGGGAGGCATCCAACGGCATAGAGCTGCTCAACCTGATTCGCCATCATGACTATGACGTTATCCTGCTGGACCTGACGATGCCCGGTATGGACGGGCTGGATGTCCTGAAACAGCTGAAGATCGAAAGGCCTCAACTGCCGGTGGTCATCCTGACCATCCACCCGGAATCCCAATACGCTTTGAGAATATTGAAGGCCGGTGCATCCGGGTATCTCACCAAGTCGAGCGCCGACGAGGAGCTGATCAGGGCCATCCGCAAGGTGCACCGGGGCGGTAAATATATCAGCCCTTCCCTTGCGGAAAAGATTGCGTTTGCGCTGGATGACAACACGAATCAATCGCCCCATGAAACCCTGTCCGATCGCGAGTACCAGGTGCTGTGCCTGATCGGATCCGGAAAAACCGTCACCCAGGTTGCCGATTCACTGGCGTTGAGCGTAAAAACAGTCAGCACATATCGCGCCCGCATCCTCGAGAAAATGCACATGGAAAACAATGCCGAGCTGATTCACTACGCTGTTCAGAACGATCTGGTGGAGTAGGGAGTAAGGAGAAATCAGTAAGGAGGAGGGAGTGTTTTTTGCTTATAGCTTGTGACCTCCGACTTCTTGCAACCCCCCGCAGAGCAAAAATATTTTCTGCGGGGTCTGCAAGATGATTGCCCTTGCTTCAAGCCGATAGCCCCTTGCGAGCCCCGCAGGGTGACGTTATTCTTTGTGTCCTTTGTGGCTTTGTGGTTCAATCTCTCTTGCCCCATGCTTCCGCCCCCCCCGCCCTCCGGCCTCTGTTCCCTTTCCACAGCAAGCGTTTTGCTGTCGGACAAACACCGACACCAACTCCCGGTTAACGCCTACAAAAAGATCAGATGATGGCCGATTTCCCTGCAAAGCGGCAGCTCTTACTATTGGTGCAGCGAAAACAACCAGTAAACCAATGAAAGGAGCGCATCATGGAAAAATTCAATAATATTCTTGTGGTAAGTCGGTCGACGCAGCATTGCATCAAGGTATTGGAAACAGGGGTCGCCCTGGCCCGCAAATTCGATGCACACTTGCATGTACTGCACATCATTCACGATCCCTTCAGCCTCAATGGCTGGAACCTTCCGGTTCCATCCCTGGACGAAGAATACAAGGCCATGGTCGCAAAGGCGCGCAAAGAACTGGAGCGGATCATCAAACTGGAAAAGGCCGAAGGTCTTGTTATCAATGAATGGGTCAAGGACGGCGACCCGCTGGAAGCCATTACCCAGGCAGTCGAAAGCGAGCAGGTGGACCTGATCCTCATGTTGGCCCATCGGGAAGGACGTCTGGAACATTTTCTTTTCGGCAAGACCAACGATGCCATTATCCGCAGTCTGCCGGCAAGCCTGATGCTGGTTCGTTAAGGAGGTGGATCATGAATGTAAGTCCGATATCGATCAAGGTTGCTCAAGAAACCCCCATCGACGAATTGATGCAGCAATTGGATACCACCGCCCAAGGCCTTTCCAAAGATGAAGCTCACCGACGGATCGAGCAATTTGGCGCCAATGAAATCGACGAGCAGTCCACCAGCATGCTGCTCAAATTTCTCGGATTTCTGTGGGGACCCATCCCCTGGATGATCGAAGCCGCGGCGATTCTATCGCTTGTCGTCAAGCATTGGGTCGACTTCGGCATCATTGTCATCCTGCTGTTTTTCAATGCCGCCATTGGATTCTGGCAGGAGCACCAGGCCGGCAATGCCATCGCCGCCCTGAAAAACAAGCTGGCGTTGAAAAGCAGGGTGCGGCGGGAAGGCGCCTGGCAGGAAATAGATGCCCGTCAACTGGTTCCCGGCGACATTATCCGTCTGCGGGCGGGCGATGTCGTTCCCGCCGACGCCAAACTTATCGAGGGGGAATACCTGAGCGTCGACCAGTCGGCACTCACCGGCGAGTCCCTGCCCGCCGGCAAAGAGCAGGGAGACGGGGTTTACTCGGGATCCATTGCCAGGCAGGGGGAGATGGTCGCT
>JAJDNW010000027.1 GCA_022340465.1 Deltaproteobacteria bacterium
AAAACAACCGTGTGGTGACGATCAAGGGTGACCCCGAAGGCTACCGCAACCGTGGCTATATCTGCGCCAGGGCCAAGGCCCTGCCCGATCGCCTCAACCACCCCGGCAGGCTGATTTCCCCGCTGCGAAGAAGCGGCCCCAGGGGTGAAGGCGGGTGGGAGGCGATTTCGTGGGAGGAGGCGCTTGCAGAAATCAGCCGGCGGTTGACGCAAGCCAGAGAGATCCACGGTGCCCGCAGCGTCGCCTTCTGCCAGGGCATGCCCAAGGGAATGGAACACTTCGCCCTGATCCGGCTGGCCAACCTGTTTGGGTCCCCCAATGTCGTCGCCACCCAGGACGTCTGCCATGCCCCGCGCGAAATCACCGGCATGCACACCTGCGGCTTCTACCCGGTAACGGATTTTCATCACAAGAGTGAACTCGTAATCCTCTGGGGCAGCAACCTGACAGCCACCAACGAAGAAGGAGAAATCTGTCGGCCCCTGATCGACCAGCTGAAGCAGGGCACAAGGCTCATCGTCGTGGACCCGCGCAAGACCGTGCTCGCCGGCCGTGCGGAACATTGGCTGCCCATCCGCCCCGGAACCGACCATGCCTTGGCCCTGTCCTTTCTGGAGGTGCTGGTCGAAACAAACCGCTACGACCGAAACTTCGTCGAAAGCTGGACGCACGGATTCGATGCACTTGCGGAACATGTCCGGCAGTATACGCCCGAAAAAGTGGCGGGTGTCGTGGGCGTTCCCGCCGCCGACATCCGGACGGCTGCGCTGGCTCTCGCAGATTCAAAGCCTGCCGCCATTCAATGGGGCAACCCCGTCGAACAGAACAGACACACCTTCCAGACGACCAGAGCGCTCGTCAGCCTGATGGCCATCACCGGCAACCTCGACGTCGCCGGCGGCAATCTGCACAAACTGGAACCTCCCGTTATGGGATTGGGAAAATTTGTGCGGGCGGATCTTCTTCCCGACAAGCGCAAGGAAATGCTGCATGCCCACCACGGGACGATCCCGCGGCTGATGACCGTCCCGCCGGCCTATTTCAAAAAGGCGGTGATGGCGGAGACGCCCTACCCGGTGAAGGCGGCCTACGTCCAATGTACCAACCCCCTCGTCACCTGGGCCGACAGCATCACGACACGGGAGGCGCTCCTCAAGCTGGACTTTCTGGCGGTGGCGGACATTCACATGACGCCGACGGCCGCCTTTGCCGACATCGTGCTCCCTGCGGCAAGCCACCTGGAATTCGATGACATCGGGCACTACGGCCTGGGGCACGGATATCTCCTGGCGCGCCCGAAGATCCTCGATCCACCGGACGGGTGCCGGCCCGACATCCAGATCATCAACGAACTCGGCAAACGCATTTCTCCCGCCGAACACTGGTTCGACAACTACCGGGACATGCTGGAATCGGTCCTTTCCCCGGCCGGGATCAGCTATGAACAGTTCTCCCAAAAAGGGTACCTAAAGGGCCCCGAGCGCTTTCAAAAATACAAGGATGGCGGCTTCAAAACGCCCAGCGGGAAGGTGGAACTGGTACTCAGCCGGGCCGAACGCTTCAATCTTCCGCCCCTCCCTTTTTTCGACAGCTTGCCGCAGGAGCCCGACCCGGAATACCCCCTCATCCTGACCAGCGCCAAAGACCCTTTCTATCTGCACAGTTCCTACCGCTGGATTGAACGCCTCAGAAAAAGCAGTTTGCATCCCGTGGTCGAAATCCACCCGGACACCGCGTCCGCCCATCACATCGAAACCGGTGACACCGTGCGCATCGTGACCCGCAAGGGAAGCATCCGCCAGGTTGCCCGGGTGACGGGCAAAATAAGGCCGGACGTAATCAGTGCCGCCTATGGCTGGTGGTTTCCGGAGGGACGGCCGGGACGTCAATACGATTGGGAGCAGGCCGGGTACAACCTGCTGACCTCAGCCGAAAATGTCGGCCGGGAATTCGGAACCCCCAATCTGAAGGGCATTAACTGCAGGATTGAAAAAGAGGCGGAAGGTGAAAGGCGAAAGGTGCGTTAGGCGAAGGGCGTTACGCCCCTTTGCACGCATGCGACCGACAGGAAGGAAAGTCAGATGACAAACCAGGAACTGCTGGCCAAAGCGAAAAAGTACCGCTGGATCATTTTTTGGACCCTCTCCTGCGGCTACCTGCTGGTCTATTTTCACAGGCTCTGCCCAGCCGTAGTGGCCGTGGACATGATGAGGGATTTAAAGGCCACCGGTGCGCTGACCGGTTTTCTGGGGGCCGCTTATTTTTACCCCTATGCGGCCATGCAACTCCCGGCCGGACTGCTGTCCGATTCGTGGGGGCCGCGCAACACCATTACCCTGTTTTTTTTCATTGCCCTGGCCGGCTCCATCATCCTGGGACTGGCCCCCACGGTCTTGATTGCCATCCTCGGCCGTACCCTGGTAGGTCTGGGTGTGGCCATGCTCTTTGTCCCCACCATGAAAATTCTGGCGGAATGGTTCCACACCAGTGAATTCGCCCTTATGACCGGCATCCTCATGGCCGTCGGCGGACTGGGCTCGCTCATATCGGCAACTCCCCTGGTATGGCTGAGCAGCCTGATCGGCTGGCGCATGTCCTTCATTGCGGTGGGTGTTTTCACCCTGGTGCTGGCCCTCCTGGTATGGTTTATCGTCAGAGACCGTCCGGCGGATATGGGCTGGCCCTCTCCGGCCGACGAAGCGTCGTCGGCGACATCTCCGCGCATCAGCCTCACGGACAGCGTCGTAAGGGTGCTTTCAACCCCCTATTTCTGGCCGCTTTCCGCCTGGTTTTTCTTTAACTGTGCCGTCTTCTTCAGCTATGGGGGGCTTTGGGGCGGCCCTTACCTGGTGCAGGTGTACGGCTACAGCAAGTCGCAAGCCGGCCAGATCCTGTCCATGCTGGCCGTCGGCATGATCGTAGGCAGTCCCCTGCTGAGCTACATTTCTACGAACGTGCTGCGGTCGAGAAAAAAGGTCATCGTTCTCTCCAGCGTCGTCGTTTTTTGCCTGACCGCCTGCCTGGCATTCATCACCAACGGCATCCCCCTCTGGGCGCACTACGTTCTCTGCTTTTGCATGGGCGTTTTTGCCAGCGCCGTGGTCGTGATCGCGTTCACCGCCAACAAGGAGCTTTTCCCCGTGCAGATAGCCGGCACGGCCACCGGCCTTGTCAACCTGTTCCCCTTTGCCGGCGGGGCTGTTTTTCAGCCCATTTTGGGGTATGTGCTGGAAAAACAGGGCCGGGTCGGTGACGCCTTCACCATGGACGGCTATCAGCGTGCCTTTCTGGTGCTGTTTCTTTGCAGTGCCATTGCTCTGGCATCGAGTTTCTTCGTCAAGGAAACGCTGGAATAAAACCCTTGCCCCTCCTTCCGGGATGGGTATATATTTATGGCCAACCGGATTTATTCCATGATATCGGAGGTTATCATGAAACTGAAACAGATTGTCATCTCGATCGAGAACTCGCCGGGCCGCCTCTGCGAGGTCACCGAAGCGTTGGGCAAAGCCGGCATCAACCTCAGGGCGTTGAACCTTGTGGATACCGGTGCTTTCGGGCAGCTCAGGCTGCTCGTTTCGGATGTTGCCACGGCCCGCCGCATCCTGATGAAAATGCAGATCCCGGCTTTTGTCAACGAGGTGGTTGCAGCGGAAATCCCCGACCAGCCCGGCAGTCTGGCCCAGGTTCTGCATCCTTTGAGGGATGCCAATATCAACGTCATATTCATGTACGCCTTTATCGGCTTCTCTTCCGACAAGGCGGTCATGATTTTCCGATTCAGCGACAACGACAAGGCCGTAGAGGTACTGCAGCAAAGCGGTGTCCATCTGCTGGATGCCGAGGCCTTCGGCATTCTGGAAGCCAACGGCCAGTAATCCGGTGGGCGGCATCCCACGCAGCACCCGTTGGCGACCGCCCGCCTGTCGTTCCTTCCATGGACGCGATTTCGGCTCTACACACAGGCGGTTGTATTGAAAAGAAAGACACCCGACAACGATCGACAGGATGAGATCGAACGCCTGGATGCGTGCGACATCCCCGGCGATCGTTATCGTGTCTTTATCGAGGAAGTCGACGATGCGTTTTTCGAAACCGACATCGAAGGCAACTTCGTCTTTTTCAACGATGCTCTCTGCCGGATATTAGGGTACCCTCGCGAGGAAATAGAGGGCCGCAGTTTCCGCCGCTTCATGGATGTCGAGAATGCCGCCCTGGCTTTTAATAGCTTCAACCGCATGTTCCGCACGGGTTCGGCCGTAAACGACCTCATCTGGGAAATTACCCGGGAGGACGGCCAAAAAAGGGTTCTGGAAATCCATGCCCACCTGCTCGAACGGGATCAGGGAAAACCCAGGGGTTTTCAGGGTATCGCCCGGGACATTACCGCCTCGACCCTGGCGCAGGAGGCCCTCAAAGCCTCGGAAAAAAGAACGCGCGAGCAGTACCTGAAAAGTCGGCGCGCCGAATTGCGTTACCGAGGGTTTCTGGAATTCCTGCCCATTCCGGTGTTCGTTTTCAACATAGACGGTACGGTTTCCTATCTGAACCCGGCCTTCGAACAGGTGTTCGGTTGGACCTTGGGGGAATTGAAGGGGCGGCGCATCGACTTCGTACCGCCCGACCAGAAAGCGGCAACCAAAACGGGCATCCAGCGTCTCTACCAAAAAAAACGGATTTACGGTTTTGAAACCAAACGCCTGACCAGGGACGGCAGGCTTCTGGACATCATTCTGGACGGCGCCCTTTTCTATGATGAACAAGGAGCGCCGGCCGGGCAGGTGGTAACCCTGAGGGATGTGACCGAGGAGAAACGCATCGCCCGCAGCAACAGGACCCTCTCCCGTATTGCCAATGCATTGCACGAAATCAGGTTCCTGGATGACCGTCTGGAATATATAACCAATCAAATCAAAGACCTTATATCCATCGAAGGTGCATCGATCATCCTGCTCGATGAGGGCAGCCGGGAATTTTATTTCCGGTTTACCGCTTACGAAGACTCCCGCACCGGCCAGAAAATGAAGGAGATCCGCTTTCCCGCCGACAAGGGCGTCGCCGGACAGGTCTACCGCACCCGCGAACCGCTGGTGGTTCACGACGCGTCTGAGAGCCCGTATATCTTCAGGCAGGTGGATGACCAGTCCGGATATGAAACCCGCAACATGCTGGACGTGCCCATCCAGATCGACGAGCGCATGATCGGCGTGATCTGCGCCGTCAACAAAAAGGAGGGACGCTTCGACCGGACCGACGTCGACCTGCTGAGCGCCATCGCCAACATGGTGGCATTGCCCATTGAAAATGCCCGCATCAATGAAGCGCTGCGTGTGTCCTATGAAGAGGTAAAAAGTTTCAACAGGGCCAAGGACAGGCTAATCCACCACCTCTCGCACGAAATCAAAACACCCATTTCGGTTTTGTCCGCCTCTTTGAATCTGCTGAGAAAAAAAGGCCACCGGCTCAAGCAGGAGGAAATGAGAAGAATTCTGCAGCGCGCCGACCGCAATCTCGACCGGCTTTTAGACATGCAGTACGAAATAGAAGACATTGTCGGGCAGCGGGACTACAAAAGCCACGCTCTCATAAGTGCCCTCCTGGACGCCTGTGCCGATGAAATCGAGGTGCTGGTGTCGGACGAACTGGACTCGGAATCTGCGGCCGGGCGCATCAGGGACAGGATAGAGGAAACGTTCGGTCCCCGCCGTGCCGAATCGGAATCGATCGTTATAGACCAATTCGTCGACCGGCAGTTGACCGAAATCGAGCCCCTTTACTCGCACCGGCAGGTTGCCGTCGAAAGGCATCTGCAGCCTGCGGGCAATGTTTTCATTCCTAGAGAAGTGCTGGCCAAAATAGTCACCGCCCTTTTTCGCAACGCCATTGAAAACACACCCGACGGCGGGCGTATCGACATTACGGTAAGCGCCGGCGCCGGGGGGCCGGTATTCGAAGTCAAAGACACCGGTATCGGCATCACCGAAGAAAACCAGCGCCTTATCTTCGACAACTATTTCACCGCCTACGAACCGGCCCACTATTCGTCGCGCAGTCCCTATGATTTCAATGCCGGCGGCAAGGGATTCGACCTGATCCGCCTGAAAATTTTCTCGGAACGCTACCATTTCAAACTGGACATGGCCTCCGTCAGATGCGATTATCTCGGTGACGACAACCATGCATGCCCCGGGGACACCGCAGTATGCAACCCGAGCCGAAAGCGTGCCGGTTGCCTGGAAACCGGCGGGACGACCATGACGGTCCAATTCGAGGCGGCGGAAAAGAGATCGTTACTGGAGAAACCATGACCACCGACAACAAACACCCTGCCCAATCCCCGGCTCCCGAAGCCTGTGACGAACGCTTTTTCAGGGATGTGAATATCGAGTTTCTGATTCATGAGCTGAAAGATCCGATCTCCATCGTGGAAACCGGCGCCCGGACCCTGCTGAAGAAACAGGAACGTTTCGGCACCCTGACGGACCGCCAGACCAAAACGCTGAACCGGATCATCCGCAATGCAACCAGGGCTCGCGATATGCTCTACAGCCTGTTGGAGATCGGGCGTGCCGAGTCCGGAAGCTTTGCCTGCAGCCATTTCTCACCCGCTCGAACGCTGCTGGATGTACTCGTCGGCTGTCTCGAACTGCGTTCGCCCGGGATTGCGGACAAGCTTCGTGACATCGGAGAGGGGGAGGAATACCGAACGTATTTGAGCACCTGCGGCATCCGGTACGAAGCGGGGTCGGATGCCACCGCCCTGAAGATATACCAGGATGAGATCAAGTTCAGACAGATCGTCGCCAACCTGATAAAAAACGCGCTGCATTACCGCAACGAACTGCTGGAACTCAGGGTGGGTGTCGACAAAGACGCCCTGGTCCTGGAAGTGACCGATGACGGTCCAGGCATACCCGATCAGTTCAAGGAAACGGTTTTCCGGCGCTATACCCAGTTGAAGGAGTGCAGCCTGCAGGCCCGCAACGGCCACGGGCTCGGTCTGGCCGGCGCGAGGCTTGTGGCACGTTCCCTGGGCGGCGACATTGAACTCGAAAGCGCCAAAGACAGGGGGACCTCCTTTCGGTTGAGACTGCCGTGCCATTTCCGGGGATAACATGAAGGGTGTTGCCGTAAACCACAACAAGATCATTGGAAGGACACAAAAATAGGAGACGTCATGACTGAACCTGCATCTTATTTGAGCGGAAAATCGATACTGGCGGTTGATGACGAGAGGGATATTCTCGAAACCATCGAAGACATCCTGGATGGATCCACCGTCGACACAGCAAGGGATTACGAAACGGCATCGGACAAAATAAAGCGCAACAAATACGACCTGGCCATACTGGACATCATGGGAGTCGATGGGCTGCAGCTGTTGGAGGAATGTGTCGCCAAGGGCATCCCGGCGGTCATGCTCACCGCCCATGCTGTCAACCCCGAAACATTGATGTCCTCCATCAGAAAGGGTGCCATTTCATACCTTCCCAAAGAATCTCTCGCCGAACTGGACGACCTTCTCAACCAAATCCTCGGTGCTTTTGCGCGTGGCGAAGCCCCCTGGAAGCTGCTCTTCGACAAGCTGGGCGACTACTTTGACGATCGCTTCGGAGAGGGTTGGAAAGAGAGTGACGGGGCCTTCTGGAACGATTTCGAACAGACCTTTCAGATCGGCCGGGGCATCCAGGAAAGGCTCAAAAGCGACGACCGCATCGTGAACAAATTTTAACGGACCTACAACCAATAACAAGGTAAAAGCCTGCCGGCCGAGGGGTGATGCCGCCCCGGCCGTGAAACGGTTTGAGGTTTTTTGCGCCCGTTATGCCGAACAGCCTGAGCATACCTCAACATACCTATGCCGGGCTGAATACCGACGATATTATTTCGAACGTATAGCCCTGTTCGGCATTACGGCCGCTTTGAACCGAGCTTTTCACGGCCGGGGCGGTATTGTTCCTCGGCAATCGTTGTAATAGATGCCCAATGGAAAACTCAGTTTCGTAACGGTACTCTGTCAAACGCCATACATGCCGTCAAATGCCCCAAGCGCTCGAAAGATACAAAGAGTAACATGCAAAAAGAAACCAAAACCATGTCAGACAGGCGCATGCTTGTCATCCTGGCCTTCATCAGTGCCTTTCCGGCGTTGTCCACGGATCTTTACATTCCGGCGCTGCCGCAGATGGTTGCCATACTGGAAACAACCCCTGCCCGTGTGAATCTGACCCTGAGCCTGTTTTTCATTTTTTTCGGTGCCGCCATTCTCATTTGGGGACCGTTGAGCGACAAGTACGGGAGAAAACCCGTCCTTTACTGCGGCCTGACCATTTACATCATTTCCAGTCTCATGTGTGCAATGGCCGGCAACTATATCCACCTGATCATTGCCAGGATTTTTCAGGCTCTCGGAGGCGGAGCCGCCACAGCCGTGGCCACAGCCGTTGTAAAAGACACGTACACCGGAGAAAAACGGGCCCATACCCTCGCCGTGGTCATGGCCATGGTGATCATTGCCCCTGTTGTGGCTCCGATCATTGGATCTCTGCTGCTGAAATTCGCCTCCTGGCGGGCCATCTTTTTCACCCTGGCAGGGTTCGGCATCGTTGCTTTTCTGGTATCGATTCCCCTTGCCGAACCCCTGGTCGAACCATTTCGGGGCTCCAGCTTTCGCGCCATCGGCCGTCTGTTCGTGGTGCTCAAGAATCCTGGATTTTCGTTGCTGCTCGGTATCTTCTCGTCGGTGACCATGCCCCTGATGGCATTTGTCGCCTCGTCCTCCTATGTGTACATCCAGGGCTTCGGGCTGACCGAGCAGACCTTCAGCCTCTTTTTCGCCGTCAATGCAGTCAGCGCCATGCTGGGCCCTCTCCTGTACATCAGGCTATCCAATCGGTTTCATCCCAACGCCATCATCAGCAGCTGTTTCCTCGTAATGGCCGGCAGCGGGATTTTGGTGGCCAGCCTGGGCCCCCTCTCCCCCTTCGTGTTTGCCGCGTGCATGCTTCCGGCAACCATGTCCATCACCGGCATGCGGCCTCCCAGCGCCAATCTCTTGCTGGAACAGCAGAACCGGGATACCGGGTCTGCCTCCTCATTGATCAATTTTGTCGGCATGATCATGGGGAGCGTTGGCATGCTGCTGATTTCCCTGGGCACAAGCCATCTTGTCTTTTTCATCGGCATCATACAGGTGGCAACGGGAAGTCTGGGCTACTTGTTCTGGATGGCCGTTAAGAATCGATCCTTTATCGTTCAGACCCGATAAAAAACAGCGTGTTAAGTTATCCTCCCGATCCTTCAATTAGCTCAGCATCTTCGATGCCAACTCCTTCAACAGCTTGGCCGCGACCATTGCGGTCATACCGGAGGAATCCCTCCACGGATTGAACTCCACGATGTCCGCGCCGATGACCGGTGCGCCTATGCCCTGAATTGCGCAAAGCGCCTCCCGCGTAGAAAGCCCCCCGGGTTCGTAATGGGATACCCCCGGTGCATAAGCCGGGTCAAGGGCATCCATGTCGAAAGAGATGTAAAGCGGCCCGTCAAAATCAAATCGCATGTCCAGCTGCCACGCCCGCATATCGACGACTTCCACCCCGAAGCGCTCCGCCTGGCGTCGTTGGTGCGGATTCATGGTGCGTATGCCCACCTGCACCAGCCGCTTCACCAGTTGCTCTTCCATGATCCTGGCAAAAGGACAGGCGTGCGAATTGCGGCTGCCATCGAACTCGTCATACAGATCAGGGTGCGCATCGAATTGCAGCAGGTTGATGCGGCCGTGTTTTTTGTGGTAAGCTCGCAAAACGGCCGGCGTAATTGCGTGATCCCCTCCCAGAAGCAGAACCCGGGCACCTTTCAACAACAGCGTGTCAACACAGGACTCGATCGCCTCGAACGGTGACGCAGAAGCTGGCCATTCCAAATCCCCCAGGTCCCTCAAGCGCCCCTGCTCGCCCAAGTCGATCCCGTCTTCGCTGCAAAAGTTGGCCGAACCACCGTAAAGGGCTTCGCGGATCTTCGGCGGCGCCGCGGCCGCCCCTTGCATAAAGCTGGAACCCTCGTCACAGGGTATACCGACGACGGTGACGGAGTTTTCTGCGATTTCATCTAATATTTTCCGATTGATGCCCATGGTATCTCAAAATCTTTCCTAGCGGCGAAACCGCATTTATAGTGTTTGTCAGAATAACGTTCCGTATGCCCTGAGAACGTGGCGGGTTTATTTTTCATGGTTGTTCAGAAAACTCTGGTTCGTTTTTTTGGGTCGGTTGTCTTGACGGCAATTACGATAGTAAACGTATCCGATGAAAAATTATCCGAACAGATACCAGCACGCCGCTACGGCGAATACGATCCCGGCCACATCGGCCGTCAATGCCGCCGCCAGGGTGTGGCGGATGCGGCGAACCTGAACGGCGCCGTAGTAGACCGCCAACACATAGAAAGTCGTCTCCGTGGATCCCTGCAGGGTGCTCACCACATAACCCACATAACTGTCCGGTCCGACGGCGGGGTCGTTGATGATCGACGCCATGATCCCGTATGCTCCGGACCCGGAGAGCGGCCGCATCAGTGCCATGGGCAGGGCTTCCGCCGGCAGGCCGAAACGGCTTGTCGCCGTCCCCAGCCATGCCACCATGCTTTCCATGGCGCCGCTGGCGCGAAACATCCCCACCGCGACCAGGATGGCCACCAGAAACGGTATGATTTTAACGGCAACCTGAAACCCCTCCTTGGCCCCTTCCACAAAGACCTCGTACACCCGCACGCGTCTGGCCACGCCGAACCCCAGGAAGCCTACCATGATCAGCGGAATGATCCACGGGGAGACGGCCCGGCCGTAAACCACGGCCAGTGGTACGCACGCCGCGAGGCTCCCGAGGGCGGCGATGCTCACCCATAAAGGGTACGCCTCCGACGGTATCTCGGCCGCCTCCTGTGTGTCCTCTTTTTCCGGCCTTCCTTCCGATTGTATGTCAGCCGCCGGAGATGCAGGGGGCCTGGAAAAACGCTGATAGAGCTTGGCGGCCGCAATGGCGATTAGGGTGGACGCCATGGTGGCGATTAGGGTCGTGGGCAGAATGCCGGCCGGGTCGGCGGACCCGGCTGCCGCCCGCAGGGCAATGACGCCCGTCGGCAGGAGCGTCACGCTGGACGTGTTGATTGCGAGGAACAGTGCCATGGCGTTGGTGGCCGTCCCGGGCGACGGGTTGAGCTTTTCCAACTCCTGCATGGCCCGAATGCCGAAAGGCGTGGCGGCGTTGCCCAATCCCAGGGCATTGGCCGAAAGGTTCAGAATCATGGCCCCCATGGCGGGGTGGTCCGCCGGCACCTCCGGAAAAAGGCGCACCATTAAGGGCCGGATCAGGCGGGCGAGAATGTTGAGCATGCCCCCGGCCTCAGCCACCTTCATCAGCCCCAGAAAAAGCGTCATGGCCCCCACCAGCCCCAGGGCCAGTTCCACGGATCCGGTGGCCGAATCGATCATGGCTTTGGACAGCGCTTCAATGGGTGACGGTTCACCGGCTACCGGCAGCCACAGCAGCTGGTTCCATCCGGCAACGATGAAAGCGACAAGCACAATGGCAAAGAAGATGACGTTCATAACGATTGATCTTGTTATCCGATTTTTTACATCTATTCAATCATCATTCTTTGTGTCCTTTGTGCCTTTGTGGTTCATGTTTATTTCTCACTACCGAAAAACGCCCGCATCTTCATGAGCAGCGCGACGTCGCCTTCGGCGGTGTACTTTTGCTCCATGAACATCTGCTGGCCGTCCGCCTTGCCGGTCATGATGTCCATCCAGAGGTCAAAGGGCGTGTCGATGGTCAGGGAGGGATCCTCGCAGACCCCCTCCCGGGCACTCAACGCGCCCTCGGCGATAATGAAATGGCAGTTCCCTTCCACGGCGCCGCTGAACTTGTACTGCAGGGTGGCCGCCATATCCCCTGCCCCTTCGGGGTTGAATGCCATTCCGGTAAGCAGCATGAACTCTTTTATTGAGTCCGGACGCGGAATCACTTTTTTTTCGACAAACTGTTTGGGGGTAATGCCCTCCCTGATGCACGTTTTCCAAAACATATTTCCCAGTACGTGAAACTGTTCCACGTCCCGGGCTATCGGGAGGTGAATATCCGCCATGGTCTTTTCTGTTACGAAGCCTTTTTCAATGAGCTCGCTGCCTGCCGACCGGAGAGCGGAGGCGATCGCCGCCCTGCGCTGCTCCATTCCCGCCTGCATCAGGCTTTCGGCCGCCGGTCGATAAATTTCCGCCACGAGCCGGTCTCCAAACAGGTGGTTGACATAAGCGGAAAGCTGATCAAAGGCTGAAAATTCGGGAAATCCGGCCACAGAGAGCACCACCGCCCGGCCCAGGTCATGGCGCATCGGGTGACTGGTCTTGCCGTTTCTCTTTTCGAAAAACGGCTCTATGCAGGGCAGGGTGCGTTCGATGAATGTCTTCATGTGCGCGTTGACCGTGTGGTGGTACAGGGGGGTCGCATACACCACCAGATCCGCCTCGATCAGTTTGGGGAGCAGTTCTTTGGTCATGTCGTCCTGGAGTACGCATTGGCCGGGTGTCTTGGTCCAGCAGGTAAAACATCCCGTGCAGTAGCGAATTTTCTTGTCCCGCAGGTGGACGACGTCCACAGCGGCCCCTGCCGTCACCATGCCCGTTGCAAGGGATGCCAGCATCCACTCCGTTTTGCTCTGACCGCCCTTGCGGGCACTGGAATTAAGCGCGAGTACTTTCATTTTCTCCTCCTACTTATAGATTTTGGCATCATTCTGAAATCCTCTTCAGGGTTTCGAGGGTCCTGGACACATTTTCCACATATGCCGCAAATATCCTTACGCCGAACAGAAAACACTCTTTCTGAAAAGGGTCTGCGGTTTCTTCTATTTGGGGCCGCACCGCTTCAAGCCTTTCCTGCTCTTCGAGAATGTTCCGCAGGTATTGTTCCGAAATTTCCAACCGGTCTTCAGCGTCCAGATACGAAAAAAAGAAAAGCCGCGCAAGAAAGGCGTTCCTGGTACGCTCCGGCAAAAGGGGAGTCTTCAAAAGGGAATGAAACGCCTTTTCCCCGGCAGCAGTAATGCTGTATACCTTTTTATTGGGAGCGCTTTCCTGAATCTCCAAACGCATGGAAATCAACCCCTCCTGTTCCATCTTTTTCAAAGCCGGGTATATCGAACCAAAACTGATTCCCGAAAAAAAAGAAAACGACAACGAAAACGCATTCTTCAACTCATAACCTGTCATGCTTTTTTTCATTAAAAATCCAAGGATTATAGTATGTATATTCATGTATCACCTATATATCGAACGTTTATATTTTTATTCGATCTATATCGTTTCGATGTATTTGTCAAAACATTTCCCAAAAAAATCGACACAAACCCTTGCTTGAAAAATCATCATTGGGTATTGACTAGACAACGAAACTTTCCAAACAAACTACGGGAGATTTTTTTGGCCATGCACACAGCCGCACACCTGACCAGGGACCGGGACACGCGCAAACTGATGGCGGTCGCCCTCGGAGAACGGCCCGCCGATCTTGCCGTTATCAACGCCGACCTGCTGAATGTTTACACCGGTGAGATTTTATCCGGCCAGGCCATTTGCACCTGCGACGGGTGGATTGCCTATGTGGGTGACCCCCATGGGCAAAGCATCGCAAAAGGCACAACAGTGATCGATGCCGCCGGCCGCACCGTCATTCCCGGCTTCATCGACGGGCACACCCACGTGGCATGGGGGGCGGTTGCCAGCGAAGCGCTGCGCTACATCATCAAAGGGGGCACCACCACCATCATCTCGGAAGCCCTCGAACCCTACCCGGTGGCCGGTTTGAAGGGCGTCATCGACTTTATCGAATCCCTGCAGGGCCAGCCTATCAAATGCTTCTGCACGGCCCCGGCCATGGTTTCCATCAGCCCTGAAGCAGGCAAGATGCCCCTGTCCGATCTCGAAACCCTTCTCGGGCGCGGGGAGGTTTTGGGACTCGGAGAAACCTACTGGCAGGCGCTGCTGCAGGAACCGGAGCGCCTGCTGCCACGGCTCGAGGCCACCCTGCAAGCGGGCAAACTGCTCGAGGGCCACTCCGCCGGCGCCACCGGGAAGAAATTGAATGCCTACATCGCCGCGGGCATCTCATCCTGCCACGAGCCCATAACCGCACAGGAAGTGCTCGAGCGGCTGCGTCTCGGACTGCATGTCATGGTCCGCGAAGGCAGCATTCGGCGGGATCTTAAGGAAATTGCCGCCATCAGACTCACCGGCGCGGACCTGCGCCGGCTCATTCTGGCCACCGATGGGGTTCAGCCCCTGGACCTGGTGGAAAAGGGCTACATGGAGTATATCGTCCGCAAGGCCATCGATTACGGGTTCGATCCCGTTGCCGCCGTCCAGATGGCAACCCTGAACGTGGCCGAACATTTTTCACTGGATGGGGTGATCGGCGGCATCGCTCCCGGAAAAATGGCCGACATGGTCATCGTCCCGGATATACGTACCGTCAGAGCGGAAACCGTGATCAGCAACGGTGCCGTCATCGTAGAAAAGGGAGAGGTCCTCGTCATGCCGCGCCGCCACGCGTGGCGCAAAAACAGCCTTAGCACGGTCAGGCTGCCGCGGGCGATGGTACCCGGTGACTTCCGGATAGCGGTCGAGACCCCTGCGGCGGAAGTCAGGGTGCGCCTCATCGATCAGATCACCGACCTGGTGACTGCGGAGGCCGAAGTGAATCTGCCGGTGGTCGACGGGGCGATATGCTCGGCCGTGGACAGGGACATCATCAAGGTCGCCGCCGTGGACAGGGCCCTGCGGCCCGGAAAAACCGGCACGGGTTTTGTCAGGGGGTTCGGCCTCACATCCGGCGCTTATGCCTGCAGCGCCGCATGGGATGCTTCGGACATTATCGTTGTCGGCACCGATGATGCGGACATGGCGGCCGCCGTCAACCGGATTCATGCACTCCAGGGGGGCGCGGTGGTTATCGAAAAGGGCCTGGTGATCGCGGAGTTGGCCATGCCCGTGCTCGGCCTGGCATCCGACCTGCCGCTGGAAGAAACCATCGACGGTCTGAACATGATCGCCGATGAACTGGCCCGCCGGGGAGTCGGCTTCCCGGACCCCCTGCTGACCCTCGTTACCCTCACCGGTGCAGCCATACCGTTTCTGAGAATATGCGAAGAAGGCCTCGTGTCCCTCAAGGACGGAAAAAGCAAGGCGCTCGTTATTGAAAGGGCGTCTTAAAAATTCGTTCTCAAAGCTAACCCCGCATGAGGTCAATCGATCGCCCGGGGGCAATACCCTCCCGGCCGTGAACAACTCGATTTAAGGAGGAGGTCACATGACCATGCAAAAAGAGGAAACGATCCAGATATACCCCGGCTGGGATGATTTTTATGGCCAGGACGTCAGCAGCAAGCTCGATTTCTTCTCCCGAAACGGCCGTCTGTTCGATGTCATTTTCGCCCAGCAGTTCGACCGTGACTTTCTCGATGCCATGTGCAACCTTGCCAGCCAGATACGACTTCTGGCAAAAACCAGAACCGGCGCCAACAAGCTGGGCATGCTGCTGAATCACAAACGCGCCATGCTCTACTTTGTGCAGCCCTCCACGCGGACATTCATTTCCTTTCTAAATGCCTGCCACATTCTGGGTATCAAAACTTCTGAAATCCGCGGAACGACCACCAGTTCGGAGGTCAAGGGTGAATCACCGGAAGACACCATCAGGACCTTTGCCAGCTACGTGGACCTGATCATTGCCAGGAACCCGGTGGCCGGTTTTGCCGAAAAAACCGCCTGGGTGCTCAACCGCACGGAACGCCCCGTGTCCGTCATCAACGGCGGTTCCGGCCCGGACCAGCACCCCACCCAGGCCCTGCTGGACATCTACACCCTGGAACGCTCCTTCGAACATCTCGGCGGCCTCGACGGCAAAAAAATCGCCATGGTCGGCGATCTGAAACGCGGCAGAACCGTTCGCTCGCTGAGCTACCTGATGAAAAATTATGAGGATGTCCAGCTCTATTTCGTCGCGCCAAACGTTTTCCGCATGAAAGACGACATCAAAGACTTCTTGAAAAAACACGCGATACCCTATTTTGAAACCGAAGATTTCGAAAGCGTGAAACCCGAAGTGGATGCCATTTACATGACCCGCATTCAAAAGGAGTATGCGGAAGCCCCTGCCAGTGAGGTCGACATCTACCCCGAGTTTCACCTAACCCGTGACGACCTCGCTAAAATCCAGTCGCACTGCATCATCATGCACCCCCTGCCCCGCCGCTATGAAATCGAGGTGGAGGTCGACGAGGACCCCCGGGCCGTCTACTGGCGCCAGGAGCGCAACGGCATGTGGATCCGGGCGGCGCTGATCGCCTACCTCTTCGGTGTCGATGAAATCATTATGCGGGAATTCTGCTGACGGACGCATGCCTGAGGCGCCCCCGCTTTCCGGTGGATCCCCGGTGGATAGAGGCTGACGCGCCATTCGCGTTTTTGGACGCCGGGGTTGACCGAACGCATCCGGGACTTATGTTTTGCACAAGAATGTCAAAGCTAAGATGAGCGTTCAACTTAGGTTAAACCTAACTTGAAATTAGATTAGGATCGGAGAAGGTACTCGTGCAAACGGAGCCTGTGCATACGGAAAATATCCCGCCCACCGAACCGGTGCCGCCTTTTTTAACCAAGTGGTGGACAGCCGCACGGCCTTTCTCGCTTCCGGCCTCCACCATGTCCGTCGTTTTCGGCACTGCCCTGGCAGTCACCATAGGCAAAGCCAAATTCCAGCCGGTGCTGTTTCTGGCCGCTTTTCTGGGAATGGCCTTGCTGCAAATCGGCAGCAACCTGCTCAACGATGTTTTCGACTTTGAGCAAGGCATCGACAAACAGGTCAACCCGGCCAGCGGAGCCGTGGTCAGGGAGTGGATCACCCCCCGGGAAGCGCTCAAGGGGGCGGTGTTGTTCATGGCCGCCGGCAGCCTTATCGGCCTCTATCTGGTTTACCGCGTGGGCACGCCCATTTTCTGGATCGGCCTCATAGGCGTGATTGTGGGTGTGATCTATACCTGGGGCCCCCTGCCCCTGAAGTTCAATGCCCTGGGCGACCTGGCCGTTTTTATAGACTTCGGCCTGTTGGGATCCCTGGGCGCGTGGACCGTTCAAACCCGTGCGCTTTCCTGGACACCGGTTATCTGGGCGGTGCCGATGTCCCTGCTGGTGGTGGCCATCCTGCACGCCAACAACTGGCGGGATATCAAAAGCGACACCAAAGGGGGCATACGCACCGTTGCCAGCGTGCTTGGGGACAAAACGTCCCAGAGCTACTACCAATTCCTGATTCTGTTTCCTTTTGCCTTTCTGCTGCTCGTCATCACCTTTTCGTGGGCTGACGGCCTGCACCCCAGAATGCCTTTTACCTTTCTGATTACCTTCTTGATGCTGCCGAAGGCGTTCGTGCTGATCGGCAAGGGCAAACGCCGCCGCTCCCCGCGAAATCCCCATGATTTTGTGGCCCTGGACGGCGAAACCGCCCAGTTCAATCTTTTTTTCGGAATATTGTGCACGGCGGCGCTGGGCCTCGACGCCCTTTTGGGAGTCATCTTCCGATAATGCAACCGTTTTTGACCAACGACCGACTTACCCGGACGGTCACCGTGCTCTCCATCGCCCTCTTCATCCCGCTTTTCGTTACCAGAGGGCTTGGAAAATTCGATTTCTGGTGGTGGATGTCAGCCAATGTTGTCGGCCTCTCGGCCATCGCCGTCCTGCTCGACCGTGGCTGGAGAGAGGATGTGTCAAGAGATCTGGCCGAAGCGGTTTGGAAAAAAGCGGGCCTCGGGCTGGCGTCGGCCACGGCCCTCTATGCCGTCTTCTACCTCGGCAACACGACCGCCAGGCATCTGTTACCCTTTGCCGGCCGAGGCATCGAAAACGTCTATGCGTTCAAGGACAATGTCTCCGCCGTGCGCATTGCCCTTCTGATGGCGTTTGTCATCGGCCCCGGCGAAGAACTTTTCTGGCGAGGATTTTTACAACGGCGGCTCCAGATGGAAAAAGGCCCCCTGCGGGGCTTTTTACTGGCGACCACGGTTTACACGGCCGTACACCTGGCAAGCGGCAATCTCATGCTGGTGCTGGCTGCCGGCGTCTGCGGTCTTTTCTGGGGATTTCTCTACCTCCGCACGGGTTCCCTGCTGGTGAACGTCATCAGCCACACGATTTGGGATCTGGTCATATTTCTGATATTCCCCATGAATTGAGGGGCCGCAACGCTGCAAGGGCCCGGCGGTTTCAGGGGCAAGGTGGTTTCGGATGAAAATTCTCTCCGTATCAGATCGAATCGAACCGCTTCTTATGCAGCGGGGACCGGAAAATCCCGCCGTCGGGGTAAATTTGATCCTGGGCTGCGGCGACCTGCCGCCGGAATATCTGACGCAACTCACCAGCACTCTGGAAGCCCCCCTGTACTATGTCATGGGAAATCACGACATCCGGCATGCCTCCAAACCACCGGAGGGATGCATGGACATTCACGGACGCATCGTCAATTTCGGAGGGCTTAGAATTTTAGGCCTGGGCGGATCGAGATGGTACAACGGCGGGTCGAATCAATACACCGAAAATCAGATGAAATGGATCGTATGGCGGCTCTACCCCCTGCTCTGGTGGAACAGAGGTATGGATATCGTCATCGCCCACGCACCGCCGCGCCGTGTTCGTGACGCCGAAGATCGATGCCATAGAGGTTTTAAAAGCTTTCACCCGCTGATAAAACGTTTTTCTCCGAAATACTTTATTCATGGGCACATACATGCTATTTTTGACGACGTTTCCGCACGGATGACAACCATCAACCGGACCAGGGTGATCAACAGCTATGGGTATTTCATTCTTGAAATCGATACTGACGGGGAAACAGGCTAAGCAGCGGAACCGCGCAAATCACGAACCGGTTGAAATGGAAACCCGCTCCTTTCACGATGACCAGGTCAACGAAAAAGCTTTCGACGCCGTCAGCAGAGGGGTCTGTGAGGTCCCCCTGGACCGGATTATCGGCAGTGTGGGACGCTATCACGACTTTGACGGTAAGTTCAGAATCAAGTCGCACGTACCCTCTGACAGGCTGCAGCAGGTAAAAGAAGCCATGCGCCGGGGAAAACCCATGCAGCCGGTGAAACTCTACCAGATCAAGGACGAGTACTACGTCCTGGACGGCAACCATCGCGTGGCCGCCGCCAAGGAGTTCGGGCACGAAACGATCAGCGCCAAGATCCTCGAGTTCATCCCCTCCAGCAACACCCTCGAAAACATCCTTTACCGTGAAAAAAGCGCCTTCAGGGAAGAAACCGGATTGAGCGCACCCATCGACCTGACCGAAGTCGGGAAATATGAATACCTCCAGCAACAGATCCGGACCCACCGTGAGCACCTGCAGAAGACCACCGGGAAGCCCGTCCCCTGCTCCCGGGCCGCCCTTGACTGGTTTCACACCATCTATAAGCCGCTCACCGGCATTGTGGAGAAAAGCGGCCTTTTAAATCACTTCCCGAACCGCACCGTCGCGGACCTATACGCGTACATATCTTTCCACCAGTGGGAGAAAGGCCGCCAGCGCACCTACGGCATCGGGATAGACAAATTGATCCCCAGAGACATGGAGGCGTTCAGAGAAAAGATGACGGACACCAAAGAACGTGAATACCCGGAGATGAAAACCGGTATTACCGCCTTCATCCTGATGACGGTAAAAGCCAAGAGCGAGTACCGCATCATGGACAAGCTGTACCAACTCGAGGAGGTCCGGGAAATCCACTCGGTTCACGGCGAGGTGGACATCCTGATAAAGGTTGTCCTGACCAGGGATCTGCTCACGTCCGACGCGGAAATCATCGGAAATTTTGTCCACGAGCACATCAGGGGCATTTCCGGCGTGAACAGCACGCGTACCCTGATTCCCGGCCATTCCAAAATCAAACCCGAATAAAATCGTGTTCCACGATTTTATGAAACGCGACTGCGTCGCTCCCTTGCTAAAGGTTAAAAACCCCATCCCTGCTGCAAGTTGCAGGCCACTTCTAAATGTTGCCGAAATCCTTCGGATTCCGGTATTGCACATTCACAACAAAGTGGATCTCAATCTATCAGTAGGTTTGATATTTAACCAACCGCCCATCCAGTCCCGCATTCCTCAACGGCTTTTTCCAGGAGGCTTTCAAACCGACATGTTTCAGCATCTCCCTGTTCCCGAAATAGATGAACGCCCGGCTACCCGGGCAGCGCCGTTTCAAAAAATCGCCAAATGACCGGTAAAGGTCCTGCAGGTCGCCGTTTTCCTTAAGCCGTATGCCATAGGGCGGGTTGCACAGAATGGTCCTGTTTTCGAAACCCGGCAGGTTCTTAAAATCCGCGCATGAAACGGTGATCTGCTCCCCGGACGGCAGGCTGCGGCAGTTTGTTGCCGACGCCTTCACGGCGTGACGGTCGATATCGCTCCCGGCAAGCAGCCCCTTGCAAATCCCGGTCATTTGGCTGTCGGCATCGTTTTTCACCTTTTGCCAAACCCGGCGCCTGAAATCCGGCAGGTGAAAAAAACCGAATTTTCTCCTCAGAAAACCGGCAGGGATATTACCCGCCAGCATGGCGGCCTCACACAGGATGGTGCCGGATCCGCACATGGGGTCATAGAGCGGTGTCCGCCGATCCCACCCGGAGAGCGCCAGGATGGCAGCGGCCACCACCTCCTGCATGGGCGCCTCCACAGATGTTTGCCGGTACCCGCGGCGGTGGAGCGAACCGCCGGATGTGTCCAGGCTGATCGTGCCCCTGTTTTTTTCGATGTGCAGGTTGAGCCAGACGTCGGGCGTGCGTTTGTCCACATCGGGGCGTTTTCCGATCCCGGACCTGAAATAGTCGGCAATGCCGTCTTTGAGGCAAAGGCCGGCGAATTTCGAATGGCGCAGATTGGGATTCTTGGAGACATTGGCAAATACACCGAAGGTGTTGTTGACGCTGAAACAGGCGGCCCACTCGATGGAACGGGCCGCTCGGTACAAATCGTCGCGGTCCCGACATTTAAAAGAGAGCAGCGGTGCCAGCACCCTGGTCAACAGGCGCGCCTTATAATTGACCGCATACAGTGTTTCCGGGTCCGCTTTGAAATAGACGCCCCGATGCCCGCTCACGATGCCCCCGGCGCCCAGCGCCGCAAGCTCCCTGGCTGCCAGGGTCTCGAGGCCGCCTGGTGTCTGGCAGAAATAGGTTCGGGTCTGCTGGTATTCGAAATGGTGCATGGAAAAGTCAACCACCTTCATATGCCTAAGGCTTGGGGGCCAAGGGGTCGAAGGACCCAAGGGGTCGAGTGAAACAAGGATGAGCTCATAGCTGAGAGGTCATAGCTCATGGCACGCTTTCAGCTTTGCACTTTTTTCCCTTCAAACCCCGGTAAACTGGAAATAACCATATCTATATCAAAATAGTAAACAATTTCAAATAACCCAATGCCAAATGCTCGCGCCTTCTGGGTGCGTTTTTCGTCATCCCTGCGAAGGAGGCTGTGTCGCCATCCGCTTTGGCAGGGCTAAAACCCTGCGCTACATGATCGGACAAACAGCTGGATAGAACCAAAGTATGTATAATCAAACGGTTATCAATGTCGGCCAGGGCTTTAGCCCTGAAAAATTTTCCCGGTATCGCTATTTGGTGAATAACGACACAGCCTCCTGCGCGGGGATGACGAGGGTTTTAAGCTGAGACCTTTCGCAAACATGATGGGATTTCACTAAATAGGTACTGAATTGAGATAAAACATTACGTTTCCCTGGTCTTGCGGAATTCGATATCCGGCCACGCCTCCATGCTGAAGCCGAGCTGCCACTCGCTGGTAGTGAGGAAGGAAAGACTGCCCTCGGCATCCCGGGCCAGGTTCGCGTAATTGCTCTTCTCGAATTCCGCCAGCTTTCTCCGGTCCGGGCACGCTACCCACCGGGCGACGCTTAAGTTCACCGGTTCATATTCGGCATCGACGCCGTATTCCGCCTTGAGCCGTGCCATGGTCACGTCGAACTGCAGGACGCCCACGGCACCGAGAATGTAGTCGTTCCCTGCCAGCGGCCGGAAAACCTGGATCGCCCCCTCTTCCGCAAGCTGAACCAGACCCTTTTTGAGATGCTTCATTTTAAGGGGATTCTTCAAACGGACGCGCCTGAAATGCTCGGGAGCGAAATTGGGTATCCCGTTGAACTTCAACGGCTCCTTATCCGTAAAGGTGTCCCCGATTTTGATCGTCCCGTGGTTGTGGATCCCGATGATATCGCCGGGGTAGGCTTCCTCGACGTTTTCCCGGTCCTGGGCCATAAAAATGGTGGCGTTCGCCAGGGTGACCCCCTTGCCGATGCGGTGGTGGACAACCTTCATGCCGCGTTGGAATTTCCCGGAACAGATCCGAACGAACGCGATCCTGTCCCGGTGCGACGGGTCCATATTGGCCTGTATTTTGAAAGTAAAGCCCGAAAAGGCTTCCTCGTAAGGCGAAACATCACGCGAAGCGGCCCTGCGCATGCCCGGATGGGGGGCCATCTCGACAAAGGCGTCCAGCATTTCCCTGACACCGAAGTTGTTGACGGCGCTTCCGAAAAAAACCGGCGTCTGGCTCCCCTTCAGATACTGGCCCATATCGAGAGGGTCGGTGGCTCCTTCGATGAGGGCCACGTCTTCCCTCAGTTCGTCCGCCTGACTGCCCAGCAAATCGTCCAGCTCGGAAGAGCTCAGATCGGTGATGACAATGCCGTCCTCGACAACCTTGGACCTCCCGGGTTTGAAAAGATGCAACCGTCGCTGATGAAAATTGTACACACCGCGAAAATGCTTTCCCATACCGATGGGCCAGGACAGGGGCGTGCATTCAATCTGCAGCTTTTCCTCGATATCGTCCAGAATATCCAGCGGTGTCATGCCGACACGATCCAGCTTGTTGATGAAGGTGATGATGGGCGTGTTGCGCATCCGGCAGACCGCCATCAACTTCTCGGTCTGCGGCTCCACCCCTTTGGCGCTGTCGATAACCATGAGCGCGCTGTCCACGGCTGTCAGCACCCGATACGTGTCTTCGGAAAAATCCTGATGGCCCGGCGTGTCCAGGAGGTTGATCTCCAGGTCCCTGTAATGAAACTTCATGACCGACGACGTAACGGAAATGCCCCTTTCCTTTTCGATGGACATCCAATCACTGGTTGCATGCCGCTGCGCCTTTCTTGCCTTGACGGCCCCGGCCTGCTGAATGGCCCCGCCAAACAGCAGCAGTTTTTCGGTCAGCGTGGTCTTCCCGGCGTCCGGGTGGCTGATAATGCCGAAGGTGCGCCGCCGCTTCACCTCGTTTTTATGCACGGTGTTCATCCTGTATTTTTATTCCTCTGCAACAGAGCCATCTATATGAAGTTGATTATCGCTTATCGTTGTGGACCATAAACTATATAAAATAATATCTATTTCACGATTGTAAACCCCGGCGTTGTGGGGCAAAATTACCTCAACCCTAAATCGAGCGATTGTCACAAACGGCATTGCATCCCAGGTTTAAAAAGTGTAATCTTTAAATATTATAAAAACAGAAATTTAAAGCTAGAAACATGAACCGGAGCAATAAGCGGCCCCTCACCGCAGCCTACATCGTCTTCTACACGCTCTTTTCACCCGACACCTGGCGGGTTTTGATGGGGGTGCTCCTAGCCCTGCTGTTCACCCCCCATATTATTCCGCCCGTCCTGTCCAAGACCGGCGTCGGCATGCTGTACCTCATGATTGCCGTCATCGGCTGGGCCCTCAGCTCAAAACCCGCCCAATGGATCACGGCGTGGCTGAAAAAGGTGATCCTCGGAAATAAGAACCCCGGATTTTAGCGACATATCGAATGAACTCACAAGACCAGATGCTTCCTGCAATTTATACCAGATACAGGGGCCTTTTATTGCTTTTGCCCCTTATTCTGATCATTTCGATACCGCGATGCAGCGATCCAAAGGGCGACAATGCCTTTGTGGAAGACAGGTGCGGACTCCTGGAAGCCAGCCAGCTCGAACGGATTGCCGGCATTGAGCGCAACCTGCTCGCCGAACTCGACATTCATTTCATGACCATTATCCTGGATGCCCCTGCCGCGGACCTGAATGCCGCGGCAGTCGACCTGTTCGACAGGCATGCCCCGGGGTCGCTGACCAAAGGCGCCAGAGGGATGCTTCTCCTGATCGACCCCTGGGGAAAAGCCGTGCGCCTGGAAACAGGCTATGATTTGGAAGGCATCTTCACCGACGCTTTCGTGGGCTACGTGGAACAGCGGCAGATGCAGCCCTTTTTCGCCGCCGGCAGAATCGGCCCGGGCATCGAGGCTACCGTCGAACTGTTGGTGGACAAGGCCCTCAGGTCCATCGATTCCGGCGACTACGTGGTGGATCAGGCAGGCGGTATTCAGGGCGGGCATCTTTCCGGGGGCGCCGGTGCCAAAAGCGGCATGCAAATGGGCGACCGGATCGCTCCGAAACCGTCGAGCCTCCTGGCCGGCGAGTTCGGCCCCGGGAAGACACCCAGCCAAACCCTGGAAAAGTGCCGGCAGGTCCTCGAACTGCACATCAAGGACCCGGACCTGGGTATCTATTCACCGCAAACCAGGGAATTTTTCCGGCAGTGGGTGGTTACCGATGCCCAGCAGGACAACGCACGCAAAGGGCTCGAGAAATCGCTACCCGCCGCCGACGTCCGGGTGCAGGGCGATCTGGCCGTGATCCGCTTTCCGGTCGAAAACCGGGGAGCGGCCCCCTATTTTTTCATCAAAGGCGATCAGGGCTGGATGATCGACTTTCGCGGCATGAACCGGTCGATCCGCTTCAACCACAAAAACCAGTGGCATTTCGTGAAAACCGATCACCCCTACATGTTCGCCTTTTCCGACCTGCGTTTCGACAAACACGGCTTTCCGCATAAAAGGTGATGCTGTGAGGCTTGTGGGATCCAGGGGTCAAGTGGAAATCAGCTTATTTTTTTTATTTATTTTCGGACCTATAACCAATAACAAGGTAAAAGCCTGCCGGCCGAGGGGTGATGCCGCCCCTCGGCAATCGTTGCGCCTTATTTTGGGTTATGGACCCGTTTATTTTAATCCTTCGGACGAAACCAGCTCGCCCACAAAACTGCCCACCACCACCTTGCTTTTGAGGCGTACCGGTATATGCCGATTGTCAGCCGTCACCCAAACCTGAATTTTGGCGTCCCTGCTCTTCTTGAAAACACCACCGATGTGCCTCAGGTCCGGTACGATGAGCAGGGTGTCGTAAGATTTTCCGGCGACCTCGATGATTTCCCGCCGGATCACCCGGGCTTCGCCGATGACGTTTTTTTTGCCGTCGGTTATCGGGTGGGAGAGGCGCGAGCCGGCCTGCATGTCCATCGTCCGGATGAAATAAAAGGCGGACAGGGGGTCAAACGTAGCGGGCAAAAGGTCGATGGACTTACTCCGCCCATCTTTGCGGCTGTAGCGGGCCTGGCTTTTCTCCCAGTCGAAAGTGACGGCCACGTCACGCTTGTATCCGCCCTCACGCTGCTTTTTCCTGAAAAGCAGGCTGTGCTGCAGGTCGGTGTCGGCGTAGGCGTCGATGTGGTCGCGAACCTTGTAGAAAACGTCCACAAAGGCATTTGATTTTGCCGACAGCGCGTAGTGATAGGCCGGCTCCCCGTCGATTTCCGCCATGGGCAACACCGACATCACGGCTTCTCCGGCCGGTATGACACCCCACTTGAGAACGAAGGTCAACCGCTCGCCGGGTTGAAAGGGAACTTCTCCGGCTGCAGCGGGAAAGCCGATTATAAAGCTTACCACGCAGCTCAAAAGCACCCGAATGCCCTGGCCGGCAATGCGCCTGTTACATCCTGTTCTCACGATGACTTTCTCGATTTGCCTCAACGTTGCAGTTTGCAATTCGTGCGCGAATGCGTTATCGATACCTGAGGTAACATTGCTACTTATTATGGTTAATTCCAGAAAACACGTTGCCGGACAGCCTTTGTCTCCCGGCCTGCACGGCACGAAGCCGACTGCTTTGTAGCGCAGGAATTTATCCCTGCCAAGTCTCTTTCCCAAATTCATGAAAACGGTTACTTTTTCCCATAAGGAGGGACGCCCATGCCTTTGAATGCAGAAATCACCCGGATGGATGCCACCGCCCTGGCCGAACTGGTTCGCAACAGGGAGGTTACCCCCGTCGAACTGGTGGATGCCGCCATCGAACGCATTGAAAAGGTGAACCCGGAACTCAATGCCGTGATCACCCCGATTTACGATCGTGCCAGAGAAGCTTCCCGAAGCACCCTTCCCGACGGACCCTTCACGGGCGTCCCTTACCTGATGAAGGACATCGGCGCCTTCCTGGCCGGGGTTCCCATGTCCCTGGGGACGGCGCTTCTGAGAGAATTTGTTCCGGACCACGACAGCGAGCTGACCGTGCGCCTGAAAAAAGCCGGGCTGATCGTTATAGGCAAAACCAACACCCCCGAGTTCGGCCTGCTGCCCACGACGGAACCGCGTCTTTTCGGCCCCACGCGCAACCCGTGGAACCCCGGGAAAACCACCGGCGGATCCAGCGGAGGGTCGGCCGCAGCGGTTGCTTCCGGCATGGTTCCCATGGCCCATGCCAATGACGGGGGCGGCTCCATCCGCATTCCGGCCTCCTGCTGCGGCGTGTTCGGTCTCAAACCCACCCGGGCGCGCAACCCCCTGGGACCCGATTTCGGCGACATGATTTCCGGGTTGGTGTGCGAGCATGCCGTTACCCGGTCGGTACGCGACTCGGCGACTCTCCTGGATGCCACCGCCGGGCCGGACGTCGGCGATCCCTATTGGGCTCCCCCGCCGGCGAGGCCGTTTGCCGATGAAGTGGGTGCGGATCCAGGCAGGCTGAAAGTCGCCTTTTCCACAGAATCGATGATGGGAGGAGCCACCCATGAGGCGTGTATCCTGGCCGTAAAGGACACGGCAGCTCTCTTGAACGATCTGGGCCACGAGGTCGTCGAAACGGGACCCGAATTGAGCCACCCGGCGGAGCACTACGTGGAATTGTTCAACGTGCTGTGGTTTTCGAGCTGCGTCGCCACCATCGACGCCATCGGTGCCATCGGCGGCTTCGCGCCGGAAGCGGGGTTTTTCGAATCGTTGACCTGGGCATTTTATGAAAAGGGGCGGGAACATAGCGCCGCCCGATATCTGTCGGCGCTGGAAGCGCTGCAGCGCGCCTCCCGCGAGATTTGCCGCTTCTTCGAAAATTACGACGTGCTGCTGACACCGGTTTTGGCCGAACCGCCGGTGGACCTGGGCACCTTCGACGCCCCGGAGAACAACCCCATGGCGGCGTGGGACCGCGTGGTACAATTCGCGCCTTTCACGGCTCTGTTCAATGCCACCGGGCAACCGGCCATGTCGGTACCCCTGTACTGGACCGCGGACGGACTGCCCGTGGGGTCTCATTTTGTCGGGCGCTTCGGGGACGAGGCCACCCTCTTCCGGCTGGCATCCCAGCTGGAAGCGGCGCGGCCCTGGGCGGACCGCCGTCCAATGATTTCAGCATGTTGATGCGATTTTAAACGGTCTTTCGCGCTGGGTTGAAAATACAATCACGAAAACACGAAATTTCCATCGTTTATTTTCGTTCTTTCCGACTTTCGTGTTTTCGTGATGAAAAGATGTTTTTCCCTGCCAGTGACCGTTATCTATCCTTACTATTGCATGCCGGCCATGACGGCCGCCTTCAGTTCTTTTGTGTTTTTGGGCGGAGCCGGGAAATCGGCTTTGCTGATCATGGTTATGGCATCTTCAGGACAGCCGGTGGCGCACACCGCACATCCGAAGCAGCGGTCCAAATCGAGAACGGGCACGTCATCCTCTCCCATGGAGAGCGCTGCCGGCGGGCACCGGTCGATGCAGGCTTCACAGGCCACGCAGCGATCCGCATCGAAGCGGGGTTCGAATCCGGAGTTGAAAAAAAGACCGGGCTTGGACTTGGCCAGGGCGCTTTTCACTGCCACGCAGTGATAACGGTCGCAATTTCAGAGAAAGCCGATATCCTCGGCAACATTCTGGCTCATGTGAATGAGGCCGGCCTCCTCGGCCCTGTCCAAAACGTGCCGGGCCTCTTCACTGGACACCCGCCTGGCCCCCAGCCGCTCGATCGCGTACTGTGCGGCCGTGCCGAACTGCATGCACACGTCGTTGGGCATGCCGTGTGTGTCTTCGTCGCGCAGGGAAGCGGCATGGCGGCAGTAGCAGGTACCCACGGAGATGGTATCGTGCTTGTCGATGAAGGTCTGCACCTGATCGTAGGTGTGCACCTGGTTGCCGGCCTCGATGGTTCTGTCCACGGTGATGACCCGGCTGGTGGGAAATTCCCCGGCCACGGGGCCGGTCCTGGCATCGAACGCTTTTTCGTATGCATGGATGAGGCGGGCGATCTCCTTGTCCCGCGCGCTGGTTCCACCGGGCATGAACTGGTGTTCGAGTATTCCCGGCATGAAACGGGCGCCCTGGTAATACTGGGTGCCGTCCATTTTCAGAGCCATGCAGAGCCCCTTGTCCGCCATTCCTTCCAGGATTGCTTCCGTTTCAGCCGCATCCCTTCCAAGTTCCTTTGCAAGGCCGGCAGCCGTGAAAGGCCCCCGGGGCATGGCGTTGTTGACCGCTGCCTCCTCCGGGGTGAACAGCACCTCCACCATGGCGAAAAACTCGGGGATATCCATACCGGCATAACGTCCCTTGCGCTTTTTCATCACTTCCAAAAGTTCTCTGTACACGTCCTGGCTCATCGCTTCGTTTCCCTTTCAACCGATTTTCATGTTGCGTTCAGTTTCTTATATATTTTTTTGTTTTTATTATAGATATCCAGAAAGATACCGAAAAGGTCGTCATAGATCCCACGGGTTTCCGGATTGGGTTCGTAGGTGTTGCGGATCTTGACGTATTTGGGAATGTCATCGAACGCCAGGTAACCCAAGCCTACGGCAGCGATGAAGGCCGTGCCCCGGGCATTGGTCTGGATGGGGGCCTCCACCTGTTTGACGGTGCGGTCGAAAACGTCTGCATGGATCTGGCACCATATGTCCGACGAGGCCCCGCCGCCCACCAGGTGAATGGGGTCCATCTTGCGCCCAATGAATTTTTCCACGTAGGTCAGGGCCCAGCGCTGGTTGAATGCGACGCCCTCGAAAAAAGCCCGGATGACGTCTTCCCGGGTGTTTTCGAGCGACAGGTTGTACAGGCAGGCGCGTACGGCATTGTCCTCCACCGGCGTTTTTTCGCCGTTCAGCCACGGTGTGAAAATGACCTTGTTGCTCCCGGGGGGGACCTTGGCCGCGATCCCGTCGAACACCTTGTAGATGTCCGGAACGGAGGCTTCCTTCAAAAGCGCGTCCTTATGATAGAGGATGTTGTCCCGCAGGTAGTTCAAGGTCCCACCGGCGATTTCCTGCTCGTTGACCACGATGTACTTGTCCGGGATGGAAGATGGAATGGAGGCGATCCCGTGCAGGATATCCGTCTTCTTGAACGGCACGTGTGCCACTATCCAGGACGAGGTGCCGATATAGGCATGCCCCTCGTAGTCTCCCACGGCCCCCGACCCCACGGCGGCTGCCATAATATCCGGAGAGCCCATGACTACCTGAACATCCTCGCGGAGCCCCAGTTCCCCGGCCAGCTCCTTTTTTATGGGTCCCAGCACATCCACAGCGCGTTTCAGATCGGGCAGCTTGTCGCGTTCCAGGCCGGTCATTTCAATCAGTTTGTCATGGTAGGTTATCTTTTCCAGATTCCGGTTGTCGGTCACCCAGTGCAGGGTGATCGCATCGTACGACGATGCGAATTCACCGGTGAGGCAGAGGTTGATGTAATCCCTGGGCTCCAGGAATTTATAGGTCTTTTCATAAACGTCCGGGAACTCGTTCTTGATGAACAGGATATGCCCCACCGGCTCCTTGCCTGATTGTCCCGGAGCGCCGCCGGTCATCCTGACCCACCGCATCAGCTTGAGGAGTCCGTAGCCCTCGACCTTGAAGGGCCCGCCCGCCGTAATGTCCTGCACGTACTTTTCCCCGCGCATGTCCATCCAGATGACCGCGTTCATCAGGGGGCGCCCCGCTTCGTCCACGGCCACCGTCCCCGACCATTGGGTCGAGGCGCAAACAGCCACGATGTCCTCCGCAGGAACCGACCCACGCGACAGCAGCCGCTTCGCGGTGGCCATGATGGCACGCCACCACTCCCTGGGGTCCTGTTCGGCGCCGCCACCCGGCAGCAGATTCAGCTGAACGGCCTCGAAGTCGAAATCCACGACTTCGCCGAAGACCGAAACGACGGCCATTTTGCTGCCCGATGTCCCCAGATCGATGGACAGGACGTACTTTTCATCGTTTTTCGACATAATTCCTCCTGCTGCAATGCTGGCCTGGAGCGATTGTCGAGGTTTACCTGCCTATGGCGGTGTGGCTGCATCGACAGGAAAGATGCTTTTTCGCTGCAGTCTGCCATGCAGGATGACAGTTGACCCCACAGGTGCGGTGAGCCCGGAAATTCCGCAAAGTTTCAACTCCCTGATCTGACGTAGGAAATTGTAAGCATTCAGGTGGTATCGTGGCCGAGAGTGTAATTTATGAGAAAATTACGGCGTTCGTCAAGCTCCCATTTTTAATTAGTGGGTCTGTTTGGTTCTGAGAAGCGAAAAAAGACGGCTGAAATTTTTAGGCACCTGCGCCGCCCTTGACTTCCAGGCCCGACCCTCTGTATAGACCTGATGCATAACGTATATAGAGCATTGGCCATATATATGTTCCGTTTCACAACTGGAGTGGGCATACACAACCTTATTCTGACAAACACTATAATCCTGAATCTCGGCATGAGACTTGCTGTCACCTGAACGTAGATTTAAACGACCGGAGAATTGTACGATGAATCACGACGACATCACCTATGAGGGCATCGAAATCGGGGCGGTGTCTGTGAAATGGGCCCGTTTGTCTCATGGGCAGAAAGCGACCTTCGAAATCAAGCGCCACGAGGGCGATCCCATAAAAACGGTAGAGGAGATCCTGGCGGCCCATAGAACCGGCAAGGTAGCCGCGGTCATGGTGACCGGCCAGGCCACCAAATCATTCTTTGACCTGCCCTACCGTTCCGAAATCGAATGCCTTGAAAGGGCCCTGCAGTCATCCCGATCCAAGCCGGACTTGCTGCTGTCTCTCGGCGGGGAAACGTTCAGCGTCTACCCCATGAAAAATGGAAATATCCGCAACATCATCGCCTCTTCAAAATGCGCCGCAGGCACCGGCGAGTTCATGGTCCAGCAGTTTCAGCGCATGGGGTTGTCCCTCGAAGATGGACTGGCAGCCGGGAAGGATGGAGAAAAGGTCCAACTGGCCACCAGATGCTCCGTCCACTGCAAGTCGGACGCTACCCACAAGCTCAACAAAGGCGAATGCAAACCCGGGGACATTGCCGCATCCCTGATACACGACCTGGCTAAAAAGGTCGCCGAAATGGTCCGAACGGCCCAGTGGCCGGCCAAATCGATGGTTGTCGTCGGCGGCGTGTCCGCAAACGCCTTGTTTATCGATCATTTGCGAAGCCTCTTCCAAGATGCGGATATCCGGGTATTGCCGGAGAGCCCCTATTTTGAGGCTTTTGGCGCCGCCCTCCTGGCACGGGACCAGACGACTCCGGGAAATCGCATGCCGGCCAACCGGATCAAGGCGGCTGAACTGCCTTTCGAACGATTGAAGCCACTCAGAGCGGCGAAGCATCTTTTGGATTTCAGGGTCCAGCGGGACGGGCTGTCCGCCATTGAAGACGGCCGCACCTACCTGCTGGGAGTGGATGCCGGTTCGACCACCACCAAGGCCGTTTTGCTGGATGCCGACAGGCTAACGGTCGGCGCATCCTGTTATCTGCGTACCCTGGGCGACCCGGTCTCGACCGTTAAAAAGTGCATCCGTGCCTTGCTCGATCAGGTGGGCGACAAAACGGTCCAGGTTATTCAGGCCGGAGCCACCGGTTCAGGCCGCGAAATGGTTTCGGTCTATCTGAACAGCTGCTCGAGTTTCAATGAAATCCTGGCACACGCCCGCGCGGCCGCCCACGAAGTCCCGGATGTTGATACGGTTTTCGAAATCGGCGGGCAGGATTCCAAATTTATCTCCTTTCTGAACGGCATCCCGGTGGATTATGCCATGAATGAGGGCTGCTCCGCCGGCACCGGCAGTTTTCTCGAGGAGTCCGCCTCCGTCGATATGAATATAGCCGTGGAGGAAATCAGCGGCATCGCCGAAAAAAGCACGGTTCCTATCGCCTTTGGCGAACGGTGTGCCGCCTTTATCAACACGGATTTGAGAAACGCCCTCCAACAGGGGGCCGAGCGCCAAGACGTCACCGCCGGGTTGGTCTACTCTATTGCCGAGAATTATATCTCGCGCATCGTGGGGTCGCGTCACATCGGAGAAAGGCTGCTGTTTCTGGGGGGCGTGGCGTTGAACCGGTCGGTTGGCCTGGCCATGGCCGCCCGCACAGGGCAGAAAGTGGTGGTGCCGCCGCATCCTGAATTGATGGGCTGCGTGGGAACGGCCTTGATGCTGAAGGATCTCCTGGACAGGGGGGACATCACGGCACAAACCATCGACATCGATGAATTCCTCAAAGGCGGCATCAACATCAAAAGGACCTTCCGCTGCAAAGCCTGTGAAAACGTCTGTGAAATCAAGATGGTGGACATCAGGGGCAAATCCTATCCCTTCGGCGGACTCTGTTCCAAATACGAAATGCTGCGTCACGGCAAAAAAGGCCGTCAGGAGGGCCGCGATCTCGTGGCGCTGCGAGATAAGCTGATGTTCGAAACATTCAATCCCGAGCCTCCTGCAAAACCGTTGGGCACCATCGGTCTGCCCATGGCACTGTCGACCTTTGAACTGTTTCCGTTCTACGCCGCCCTGATCACCGCCATGGGATATCAAACGGTGCTGTCGGACACGTTCGAAAAGGGAACGTCCAAACCCACGGCGGCCATATGCTACCCCTGTGAAATCGTGCATGGAGCGGTCCATGATCTTCTGGACCGGCAGGTGGATTACATTTTTCTGCCTTACCTCATAGAGCTTTCCGGTCCGGAGGAGGCGCTGCATGCCTATACCTGCACGTCCACGACAGCCATCCCGGACATTATCCGGGCGGCTTTTGGAGAAGCCTCGGAAAAAATCATCTCCCCGCACATCAGTTTGTCCGAAGATCATCTGGAAACGACCCTCAAAGAAATTGAAAGGGTGGGCGCCAGGCTGGGAGTGGATGCGCATGCCGCAAGGCAAGCCGGCAAGAAGGCCTTGCAATTCTATGATGCTTTCATCCGGTCCTACCGTGAGCTGGGACACGAGGAATTAAAAAAAATAGAGGGAGAGCCCGCCGTAATTATCGCCGGCAGACCCTACACCGTGTGTGCCCCGGACGTTAACCTGGCGCTGCCGCGCAAGATCGTCAGCCGGGGGTATCATGCCGTCCCGGTCGATATGCTGCCGAAATTGGATGCCTCCTCGCAAAAACGAAACGTCTGGTACTTTACGCAGCAAATCGACAACGCAACAGCCTATACCCGTCGACATCCCAATGTTCACATCTGTCTGGTATCCTGCTTCTCTTGCGGACCCGACAGTTCCATGTACCACGCCTTCCGTGATCAGCTGAAAGGCCGCACCTTCTGCTATCTGGAAATAGATTCACACACGGCCCACGCAGGTTTCGAAACCCGCATCGGGGCCTTCCTGGACATCATCGAGGAAAACGAGCGTCGAAAAGAGACCGGGGAAAGCCGGGCGGATGAGGTGCATCCCGGCACATCCGGAACCCGGCAGGCGGCCCTCTCCCCCGACTTCGAGTTTGTTCTGGACAGCCACGGCAATCGCGTCGAATTCGGAGACCCCCGAATCGTCCACATTCATACGGACATCATCAACCGGTTTGCCGGGCAGATGACGGCGTCGGTGTACCGGAAGCATGGTCTCAGGTTTCGGGCCATGGGCAAACCCACGCCGGAAATCATGCAGTATGCCCGCAAGGTCTGTTCCGGAAGGGAATGCATTCCGATGACGTCCATCACCGGTGCCGTCGTCGACGACATGCTGAACAAACGAAGCCCCGACGAAATCGCGGTCTATTTCACCCTGGACCAGGAAGGCCCCTGTCAGAATGGCGCCTGGCCTGTCATCTGGAACATTTTCAACCGCAGGCTCAATCTGGAAAATATCATCTGGGGCGTCAACCGCAACACGACGCCGAACGCGCTGGGGCTGAACGGCGCCATCCAGAGCGCCATCAACGACGCCTCCCTGCTTGGGGACCTGTTCGAAGAAGCCGAGAATGCCCTGAAGTGCGCCGCACGGCATGCGGACGACGCATTGGACCGATTCGAACAGGCCTTCGACACCTTCAATGCCATGCTGGTAAAAGGCGACAAGCTTGAAGAGGCCCTGGGCGCATGGGCTGAACAAACCGCCGCGATCCCATTGAAAGCGCCCATCGATACTTTTCCCAAGGTGCTCGTTTTTGGCGGGCTGAACGTCATGTTCGTGCACTTTCCGGTAACCGCATATTTCATAGACCAGGGAATCGTTCCCAAAATTGTCGAGGTGAGCGAAGGCGCCTGCTGGCTGGCGTCTGAAGGCATGTCCCGCCACGGTTATAAAAAGGGGTACATCAAACCGTCTGAGCAATTCTCCTGTCCCCCCTCCAGGGAAAACAGGCAGGAAGCCCTGGAAGTCAGAAAGTCGCGATTCGGTTTGAAGCGCATCGAATCACGTCAAAAGAAGTTCAGAGACATAATGGCCAAATCAGGGCTCTTGTTCGATCATCCCCTGCCTTTCGCTGACATCATGGATGCCGGCCACCAATACATATCCTACAACGGTTTTACGGAAACCCCCGTGACGACGGGAAGATATGTTTGTTCGCTGCAGGACGGGCTTTATGACGGCTACATCAACCTGGGATCGTTCAACTGCCAACCCGCCATGAATTCGCAGGCCATCGTTCGTCCTATTGCCAACGCCAGCGACATACCCTACGTGGCCCTGGACTGCGAAGGCCCGTGGATATCGGCCAATCAACGCCGGCTGTTGGAGGTCGTCGCCGTGAAAGCCAAAAAAATACGGGAAGAAGCGAAAATGGCGTTTCATATGAACATGGCGACTAAATAGCTTAACCCCTCATGCCGGCCTTGATAAGCCGGAGATGCGTGCCAATTCAGTATGTGACCCGGACATCCAACACTCCCAGTGTAACGGATCCGGGTGGATGGTACCCGCCCCAGTCGTCAACCCAAGCGGGAATAATGAGCGTGGCAAAATCATTTTCACACACCTTGTCATTTTGAATCACCCGCCGGGCTTTTTCCAGTTCCTGGTCCTCTGGGCCAGGATTCCTTACTGTATCTAAAACGGTAAACCCCGGTAATTGGATGCATGCCGGAGAAGCCAGAGATTTATTCGGCAGGTGCTAAATAGGCAACTTTAAGCAAACCATCGTAAGATAATGTTTCATCTCGATATGGTTATTAGCTATTGCCTCTGAAAAGAAGGGACGTATACGCTATCCAGAGAATTCCGGGGTCAGATTGGATCTGCCATTTGGCTAATGACAGGTAAGACGCTGAGCGAATGCGACATTGCTTGTCAATCCGCGGATTGTCTGCGATCTTTACCGGATCTTCTCATCCGGTTTTTGGAGGCAATAAAACTTTTACGCCGGTCTCTGCCTGAACGCTTTCGTTTTATGTGGCGAAAGAGTAGATCATTCTTGAAGAAAAGAATATAAAGGAGAAGACCCGCTACCAAAAGAATAGCAATCGCTATCAAGCCTTTCATAACATCACCACGGTTTCGTATACCCGAACTTTACGAAATCTGCTCCTTTATGGGTTGTCGTTGGAACGTGTATGTCAATCATAGACAGGCACCGGGAGATTGGCAAACAGGCCTT
>JAJDNW010000028.1 GCA_022340465.1 Deltaproteobacteria bacterium
TATGTGGAGCCCTTTGTCGAGGCCCTGCGGCGTGTCGGCCGCGACTTGACCCGCGAAAAAGTGATCGCGGAAATGGAAAAACTCGAAAACTTCCAGGGCATCATGGGACACGTCACCTACAAGCCGTTCAAGGCCGACGACCCGCTGACACGCATCGGGCAGCAGGAAATCTTTCTGAATCAATGCATGCCGGATGGAACCGCCAAGATCCTGACCAACTGGATCAAGACGACGTACATTCCCATGCAGCACTGATCGTTTGAAGCTCGAAGGGGTGAAGGGATCGATCCTTCACCCCTTTCACTCTTGCGAACCGCGAATCTCCCCAAAGGTAACACGCATGGCATTATTCGAAATCAAAGACCTGGCGATCCAGTTCGGCGGGCTCAAGGCTCTGGACGGCATATCGTTTGCCGTCGAAAAGGGCGAGGTGTACGCGATCATCGGTCCCAACGGCGCCGGCAAAACCACCCTCTTCAACTGCATCAACGGCATTTACCAGCCCAGCGCCGGCAGCATCACCTTCAAGGGGAAAAACATCCGGGGCAAGAAACCGGACCAGGTGGCCAAGGCCGGTATCGCGCGCACCTTTCAGAACATCGAGCTGTTCAACAACATGAACACCATGGAAAACATCATGCTGGGCAGGCACCTCTATATGAAGACCGGCCTGTTCCACGGCGCCTTTTTGTGGGGCAAAAACTCCTTTGCCGGCAAGGAGGAAGTGGTCCACCGCAGGAAGGTGGAGGAGATTATCGACTTTCTGGATCTGCAGGCGGCCCGGGACAAGCTCGTGGGCGGGCTGCCCTACGGCACGCAGAAGCAGATCGAACTCGCCCGGGCGCTGGCACTGGAGCCGGAGCTGTTGCTTCTGGACGAACCCTGCGCCGGCATGAACTCGGAAGAAAAGCAGGACATGATCTTCTGGGTCAAGGACATCCAGGACGAGCTGGGCATCACTATCCTGCTGATCGAGCACGACATGAACATGGTCATGGACATCTCCGACCGCATCCTGGCCCTGAACTTCGGGCGCCCCATCACCGAAGGCAAGCCTGAAGATGTCCAGAAACACCCGGAAGTACTAAAAGCCTACTTAGGAGAAGACGAAGGTGAGTGCGCTGCTTGAGATAAAAAACATCGAAACCTATTACGACCTGATTTATGCCATCCGGGGGGCGTCCCTCACCGTCGAAGAAGGCAGCATCACCGCCATTCTGGGTAACAACGGCGCCGGCAAATCCACGATCCTGAAAACGGTCATGGGCCTCATCGAAGACCAGCCCGACAAAGGCACCATCGAGTTCGACGGCAGGCGCATCGACGGCCTGGACACCGACAAAATCGTACGGATGGGCATCACGCTGGTCCCGGAGGGACGCGAGGTGTTCGAAGAGCTCACTGTCAGGGAAAACCTGATGATGGGGGCCTACATCCGCAACGACAAACAGGGCGTCGATGCCGATTTCGACCGTGTTTTCAACTATTTTCCCATTTTGAAACAGCGCATCAACCAGTGGGCCGGGACCCTGTCCGGCGGCGAGCAGCAGATGCTGGCCATCGGCCGGGCCCTGATGAGCCGTCCCAAATTGCTGTTTCTGGACGAGCCTTCCCTGGGGCTGTCGCCGATTTTGGTAAAAGAGATATTCGAAATTATCAAGACCATCAACGGCGAGGGGGTCACCATCCTGCTGGTGGAGCAGAACGCCAGGATGGCTCTGGGAGTCTCCCAGACCGGCCTGATCCTGGAAAACGGACGCTTCGTCATGAAGGGAAAATCGTGCGATCTGATGGAGGACAAGGACGTCAAGGAGTTCTACATGGGCGTCAAGTCGGAAGCCTCCGCCAAGGGCTACCAGCGCTGGAAGCGGAAGAAGGCCTGGCGCTAAAAGCGCGTGCCACGCTTTTAGTGACCGTGGCTGCGCCACTATATTAATGATTGGATATTGGAAATTCAGTTTTAGGGCAAAATAATATGACTGACAGTGACAATTACTCGGTTCCGGCCAAGTTCAAGGAAGCGGTTGCCCGCTGGGGCGATCGGGTGGCCATGCGCAAAAAGGAATTCGGCCTGTGGCACGACATCACCTGGAACGATTACGACCACCGGGTGTCCTGCGTGGCCTACGGCTTGATGGCCCTGGGTCTTGCGAAAGGCGACTGTGCCTCGATTATCGGCGACAACTGTCCGGAATGGGTCTACGCCGACCTGGGGATCCAGTGCTGCGGCGCGGCCACGGTGGGCGTGTATGCCACCAATGCCTGGCAGCAGGTGGCGTATGTGGTCTCCAATTCCAATTCCAGGGTGCTTTTCGTGGAAAACGAGGAACAACTGGACAAGTGGCTGCATTTCAAGGACGAGGCGACAACCCTTGAAAAGGTCGTTGTCTGGGACACCGAAGGGCTGCGGGGATTTGAAGACCCCAAGGTCATGACCTTCGACGATCTGCTGGAATTGGGCGAAAAGGAGATGCAGGCCCACCCGGGACGGCTGGACAAACGCATCCGGGAAATCGGGCCGGAAGACCTTTCCGTGCTCATCTACACCTCGGGCACCACCGGCCCCCCCAAAGGCGCCATGCTCACCCATAAAAACTGCGTCTGGATGGGAACGGCCATCACGTCCAACAACCCCATGTTCGACAACGATGAAATCATGTCCTTTTTGCCGCTCTGCCACATCTTCGAACAGCTCTTCACCGTGCTGGCGCACATGGACGTGGGGCACATCGTCAACTTCATCGAAAGCCTGGAAACGGTGACCGACAACATGGTGGAAATTTCCCCCACGGTCGGTCATGCCGTGCCGCGCATCTGGGAAAAGTACTATTCCGCTATCATGATCCGCATGGCGGACGCCACCTGGTTCAAACGCCAGGTATTCAATTACGCCCTGAACGTAGGAAAAAAACGCGCCAGCCTGATCATGGACTTCAAACCCGTGCCGGCCATGCTGGCGCTGCAGTACAAACTGGCCCACTTTGTCGTCTTCCGCAAGCTCAAGGAACGCCTGGGCTTCGATCGCTTCCGCGTGGCCTATTCCGGCGCCGCCCCCATCGCACCGGAAATCCTGCACTTCTTTCACTCCATCGGCGTCAATCTGGTCGAGGGGTACGGTCAGACCGAGGGCACAGGCGTCACCACCACCTCTAAAATCGGCGAAGTCAAGTTCGGCACCGTGGGCACCCCCTTGGAAGGGGTCCAGATAAAGATCGCCGAAGACGGCGAGATTCTGGTCAAGTCGCCGGGTGTCTTCAAGGGGTACTACAACAACCCCGAGGCGACCGCCGAAACCATCGTGGACGGGTGGCTGCACTCGGGCGACGTGGGCAGCATCGACGAAAACGGCTACCTGACCATCACCGACCGCAAGAAAGACATCATCGTCACCGCCGGCGGCAAGAACATCACCCCGCAGTACATCGAAAACAAGATGAAGGCCAGCCTCTACATCAACGACGCCGTGGTCATCGGCGACAAGCGCAAGTTTCTGAGCTGTCTGATCATCATCGACGAAGACAACGTGGTCAAGTTCGCCCAGGACAACAAGGTCCAGTTTTCCACCTACGGGGATCTGACGGCAAGCGAGGAGGTCCGGAACCTCATCGAAGGGGAGATCAAGGCGGTCAATGCGTCCCTGTCCCGTGTTGAGCAGATCAAGAAGTTTACCATTCTGCCCAAGAAGCTCTACGAGGAAGACGGGGAGGTGACCCCCACCATGAAGGTGAAACGCAAGTTCATCAACGAGGCCTTCGGCGACCTGATCGAGGCCATGTACTGACAACAAATCGGCCGGACCTGCGAATGGCCCGGCTGATTTGTTGTCGATATTAGGCGGACGCCCTTTATATCTTCATATTCGAGACAAACCCATACAAATATAAACATATAAAGAGCGTCGACAAATTATCCACTTCGCGGTAATTTCTTAATACCCCAAAGCGCATCCATCCTTGCGGGGGTCCGACCCGCCTATCAGAACGCCCCTTTCCCAGTCGATCCAGATGGCCTGTCCGCCGCCGATGGGTTCTTCGGGTCTGACCAGACGATGCCCCCGTCCTGTCAAGTCGCTTCTCACAGCGTCGGGGACGCCGTCCTCCACCTCCACATCACCTTCGAAAAGGGGAAACACGCGAGCCAGGTCGATGGCCGCCTGGACGTCCAGGCCGTAGTCGATCATGTTGCTCAACACGTGCACCTGCCCGGCGGGTTGGTACTGCCCGCCCATGACGCCGAAAGGCATGACGACACGGTCCTCTTTTTTCAGCATGCCCGGAATGATCGTGTGCATGGGGCGCTTTCCCGGCGCGATGCAGTTGGCGTGCGACGGGTCGAGGCAGAACGAAACGCCGCGGTTTTGCAGCAGCACGCCCGACTCGGGACCTGTCAGGCCGCTGCCGAAAGATTGAAAAATGGAATTGATCATGCTGACGGCGTTGTGGTGCCTGTCTACTACGCAGAGATACACCGTGTCGCCGTGGGACGGGAGACCGGACTCGGGAAGGTCGACAGCGGGCAGGCGCTGCATGGCTTTCTCCCGGTTGTAAAACCCACCCAGATGCCGGGCGTGTTCCCTCGAAAGCAGGGCGGACACGGGCACCGTCTCCTTGGCCGGGTCCGTCACATAGCGGTTTCTCTCCTGGTAGGCCAGCCTGGCGACCTCGATCTCCAGGTGCAATCGCTCCGCCGAAAGCGGATCACCGCTTTGTGCCCGTCCGAGTTGTGACAACAGGTTGAGCATGATCAGCGCCGTGATCCCCTGGCCATTGGGCGGGCACTCGAAGAGTTCATACCCGCCGTAACGCGTGGAAATCGGCACCACATACTCACCGGCGGCCTTTTCAAAATCCTCCAGAGTGTGCAGCCCGCCCATGCGCCTCAGGTAGGTCACCAGGTCCCTGGCCACCGATCCCCTGTAAAACCCGTCTTTCCCCTCGGCGGCGATTTTTTCCAGGGTTCGGGCCAGCAGCGGCTGGCGGTGCGTGTCGCCGGGTCTGGGGGAAGCGCCGCCTTTTAAATAAACGGCTGCCGTGGTCCTGTCGTGGGACAGCGTGTCCACCGCCTGCCCCCAGTCAAAGGCCACCCGTGGATGGACCGGGTAGCCATCCCTTGCAAACCGGATGGCCGGTTGCAGGAGTCGGTCCAGTCCCATGGTTCCGTGGTCCGCTGCAAGGCGCACCCAGGCGTCCACGGCCCCCGGAATCGTTACGGCATGGGGAGAGTGTTCCCCGATGCTTTCGATGCCCTGTTCCCGAAAGCATGCCACGCTCGCCGCCAAGGGGGCCCGGCCCGACCCGTTGTACGCGACGACAGGCCCCTTGCCGCCGGGGGCATAGAGGACAAAACAGTCTCCACCGATGCCTGTGGACTGCGGCTCCACCACGCCCTGCACGGCGCAGGCCGCCAGGCCGGCGTCCATGGCGTTGCCGCCTTTCATCAATATCTGCAGCGCCGTCATCGTGGCCAAGGGGTGGGAGGTTGCCGCCATGCCGTTGGCCGCATACACCGGTGATCGTCCGGGCAGCTGAAAATTTCTCACGTTCTCACCTTCTTACCTTCTGTTTCTGAATACGGACAACCGAATACCGAGTGGTGCCCTTTTGCACCTACTCGCTATCAGTCCTTTCTGCAAGCACACGCGACTCTTTGAGCATGGATGAAAGAACGATGTTCAGTACCCACAACCCGATCATGACCAGTAGAAACGGCGTTATGGGTACCTCCTTTATCTGAACGGAGCAGCTTCGATACTCCGTTTTCTCTCACGAATTGCTATCGGATGAAAGCAAAAACTGTCGATTTTATGCAAAATCGTCGCCGGAGCATCCATATCAATTAAATGTGGCATCCCGTGAAAAAAAGGTTTATAATCGCACCTCGCCGTTAACGCATCAAAGGAGGTCTCCCATGACAGTTGCCTACACCAGCTACTTCAAGATTAAAAAACACGCAGGGGCCCATCGCACGGCACTCCTGAAGGGTTTCGACGAACCGATCCATTTCGGAATTCATGGCGGAATCAAAGATTTCTACCAGGACAAATACGGCCGGAAGCTGGAGGGGCCGGATTATCCGGCAACGCTCGATTACATTGTTGCCGGCGTTGCCGGCTGACTGACCGGAACCCTCGCCGGCGCGCTGGATGCGCGCGGTATAAAAGCGGCTGAAAATCTGACGGCCGATGTGGAAGGTGATGTGGAAGCCGTGAACGGTGTACTCAAAATAACGAGGATTCGCCTAAAATATTCCTTCGAAGCACCCGAATCCCTGATCGAAAAAGCGAGGCGTGTCCTGGATGTCTATGCGGACCTCTGCCCGGCTTATCAGACGGTTAAGGACTGCGTGGACTGTACGTGGGAGGCGGATATAGAGAAGATCTAACGGCAGCCCCGATCGAAAAGATCACCACCCGTGGCGCTCTTCTTGTCACCGTTTGTTCTTCACGGCAATCAGCGATCTGCGTTAGAACCGAACCTATGAGAAAGGCCCCTCGAAGGGGCCTGGACTGCCTCCGCCGATTTGTTTCAATTCTCACCGGTTGAGTCGGCGGCTTATGAAGGAAGTTACAGGAAACAGCCTGGCCCGGCCGTTCCCCGTGGGGTGCCGGCCGTCACGTGGCTTTGCCCATGCTATGACTTGCATGGCGGTGGTTGTCTCCCCTGCCTCAGGCGGCGGAATACCTGTGAACGGAAAAGGCGCCCACGGGAGAAAAGCCCGTTCAGGCCGATGCAGGCATCATTTCAGACGGGTTGGGCCAAAGGGCTGGATCAGTTGATTCTGTCACGCAGCTTGCCCGAGCATTTGAACGTGACTACCCGCCTGGGCGCCAGCATCAGGTCCTCCCCGGTCGCGGGATTTCGACCGCGCCTTTCTCCCTTCTCCATGACGCAGAACTTTCCGAAACCACTGATGAGAACGTCTTCGCCGTTTTCCAATTTGCTTTTGATCAGTTCGATCAGCCCTTCGATTATCTCGGTGCTCTGGTGTTTGGTGAAGCCCGCATCCGTCTGGACCGCATTGATGATGTCCGCCTTTGTTAGTGCCATAGTGCGATAATCTCCTATAATTTATGTTCAGGTATTTATTTTTCTATTACAAATGGCAGTTTTAAATAATTATGTCAAGGGATTATATCGTTACTCGGTGATATTTTCCTGTCGTCCCCCTATGGGTGGGCTTCCTCTGGAAATCTTCACCAACATTTTGACAAAAACGGCGAATCATGTTCAACTATAGCGTTTGATGAAATTATATTCCGATCAGGAGGGCATACCATGGGACGGGAACGCCGCCGGGAAAACCGGCATGCCTGTGTCAAGCAGGTCGGATATGCTATTCAGGGATTGAACTACATCGATTATATTCAGGACATCAATTCCTGGGGCGTTTTTATCCAGTCGGACCGGAAAGTGCCTGTGGGTGAAAGCATTCTCGTGTCCATACCGCTTTTCGGAGATGAAACCACCATCAAGATTGTGGGAGAGGTTGTCTGGTCCGGCCCCGAAGGCATGGGCATCCGCTTCAGCATGGGCATCGGAGAAAGCACCCTGCAGTCGATTCTCGGCGATGAAGGCGCCTAGAACGTAAAACCGAGTTCGAACGCCAACACCCCGCCACCGAAATCGTACGTTTTATCGCGGTTTTCATCGATATCGAGGTTCCACCGATTCGAAAAAAACTTGACACTCATCCCGCTGAAAAACCGATCGGTAACAAAAACGCGCACGCCGGCTTTCAAGACGCCCCCGAAACCGGCGCCGGATTCTTCGACGTCGTCATGATCGGTGTCGTCTTCATATGCGATGAAATTGAAGTAAAGGGCAGGGCCGAGGCCGATATAGGGCTGTATCCGCCAGTGATTCGGCTGTGCAAAAAGCATCATCTCAATGCCCATAGCGCTAAAGTCGCCGTCGCCGATGTCGGCCGTCTTTTTCTTGCTCTGCGATACGTAAGTGTGCGTGCCGCATCCGAATCCGAACCAGTCGTGGAATGCACGCATGTAGGTGGCTGCAAAATTCCCGCCCGATTTGTAACCCTCGCCTTCCAGGTCCGCATGGGGCCAGTATCCCCCGATGGAAAAGGTAAAGGAGTTGAACTTGCCGCCGTAAGGTTCGGCGGCCTGAACCGCCGAAGACAGGCATAAAGCCACGATGATGCATGTCAGTGCGTATTTCATGATTTCCGCCCCCCTTTAATGCCCCACACAGGGAATGAGAGTGTTCAAGTGATACAGTGTCAGGTGTTAAGTGATTGCGTGTTAAGAGGCATTTAGCGCCCTATGTCCTTTGCCCTGAACCGTAAATCGTGAAACGTAAGATGCGGTTCAATCGCCCTTGACCTCCGACCTCTGACCCCTGACCTCGGATTTACCACGACCGGTGCAAAAGCTCAACCATCTCCGTGCAACGACTCCTTATCAACCAACGCCACTGCTGCAACGTTGAGGTTGACATGCCTGCTGCCAGGATCTATAGCGGGACTAAGCATCTCGACCCTGCAAAGGAGATACCCGGACCCGTAGGCCCCGGCTCTGGTTTCACCCTGTCAGGGTGTTGGACACTTGATTATCGGTTATTTAAAAAGAAAAAACGAATGTCCAATATCCACGTTGATGCCATGCTGTTGGGTTTTCGTGCTTGGAATTTTGCTGTCGATATTGCCGGCATATCCAGATATCTCCATATGGCCCAGAGGACCGGGTCTTCTATGCTGGAATAAAGGAGGTTGTCAATTGTCTGAAAAGAATCGTGCCACCCCCGGAAAAAAATACATGCTGGCGGCTATCCTGCGCAAGTACCTGGACCGCATCCCCACCACCCTTCTCGTCGGTCCCTACTGCGCCAAAATGGCGGGATATTCGATACGGGAGATTCTCATGAACGCCGGAAAAAGCGCCCGTTCCCATCTCGCCTTCTACAACCGGTTCCATCCGGACAGTCTCATCGTCTACAACGATATTTATCTGGAACTAGAAGCCCTGGGGTGTGAACTGGAATTCCCGGACGACGCCATTTCACATCCCAAAGGGCCCCTCCTGCATGAAAAAAAAGCGCTTGCCGGTCTCCGCGTTCCGAACCCGCGCAGGGATGCGCGCCTGCCCTATTTTCTGGAGCTTTGCGAAAGGATTGCCGGGGAAGTCAGGCATGAAGCTTCCGTCGGCCTTGGGCACTCCGGACCCTGGAATCTGGCCATGCATTTGAGGGGCGCGGAACAGTTCCTCATCGACAGTATCGAAGACCCCCCTTTCGTACACGATCTGATGTCTTTCACCACCGAAGTGGTAAAGCAGTTGGGGGACACACTGATCGACATGGGCTTCATGCCGTCCCTGGGAGAGGCTTCCGCCTCCTGCAGCCTGATCTCCCCCAAGATGTACAAAGACTTCATTTTCCCTTATCACGCGGACCTGTGTCGCCACTTCCGCTCTCGCAAGGCCATGATGAGCCTGCACATCTGCGGATTTATCGACCCCATCGTGGAGGAGGTGCTGGAATCCGGCATCGGCTTCCTGAGTCTGGACGCCCCCTCTTCTCTGGATAAGGCCGTGGCCGCTGCCGGTAATAAAGCGGTCGTCATGGGCAATGTCCCCACCCGTCTTTTTGCCGACGGAACACCGGAAGAAATGGAAGCGGCCATTGACGGATGCATACAGGCCGCGCCTGACAACGGTGGGTACATCCTGGCTTCGGGGTGTGAAATCCCGCTGAATTCAACCGAAGAGCGGATCGGCCATTTTTTTGAATACGGTCGTGCAGCCGGGAAAAAATGGCTGCAGGCCTGACTGCTTCAACCACGAAGGCACAAAGCGCATAGCTGATAGCTGATAGCGTGGCATGAGCTATGACCTGTCAGCTATGAGCTCGTCTACTTCGCCCTTGCCCTCAAAATACCGGATCATACGATTTGATACCGATTTTCTCCTTGAACATGTTCACACAGTTGATGTCCAGGTCCAGGAGCTTGGCGATCCTGAACTTGGCGTCGATGCCCTTTGCCACGCCCGGCGCTTCGCAAACCACACCGATATCGAGGTCCTCCCTCAGTTCGGCCATGGTCACGGAATCCGCAAGATCGGGCACGGACACCCCGAGCTTGTCGGCCACATAGCTTTTAGCCGCGTCAATTCGCATTCCCCGGTTCAGCTGCATGCGTGCCACCAGATCTCCGGCGGTCCGCATTCCGCCCATCCCCGAAACGATTGCATGCGCGGCATGCATCCCCATGGGGTCGCCGACGCCAACCTACAACCCGTCAAGCCGGCAGATTTCGACATGGGCCTTGGATGCGCGTGAAAGGGCGTCCAGCGGCGGATGCAATACCAGCGGGACGCCGCCCACCCCCATGCCCAGGTTTGCGTGCACCGGTATGCTCGATGCCTCCGAACAGGCCTTGGTGAAGGTGATGGAACGCGTCACGTTCCAGGGCAGCGACCGGTTGGTCACGATGTTGATGGCCGGCCCGAATATGGTGACGCCGGCTTTCTCGCACAGCTTCACCTGCTCGTGCGGGTAAAGGCCTGCCAGGCGGACACCGTCGTACTCGATCTCGGCGTGCATCCCCAGGATGAACTCCCCCGACATGCCCATTTCGATGCCCATCTCCGGGTATTTTCCGTGCAGAATCTCGGCCGCCTTCAAGGCTGCGTAGAATTCGGCGTCGCCGGACGCGGCGGTGGTATCGAAATTGATGCCGTCGCACCCGCCGAATTCATACAGCTGGCTGCCCACGTAAACCATGTCCGCGATCGCATATTCGACCATCCGCTCATAAGACTCGCGGGCCTCGTCGATGCGGTCTGTGGGAATCAGGTCCATGGGATTGGCCACCGGTCCGTCTGGCACGCTGTAAAGGCCCAGGTTGGGCATGGCCCCGTAGAAAATCGGTGCGATGGTGGAAAGCACCGCCTGCTCCATGTTGGGCTTGTCGTAGATGACCACGTGCTTGACCTGCTTGAAGCTGTAGTCGATGTGGGTCAATTCGAGCGTGTCGGCTCCCAGGCAGCGCTCGAAAAGCATCAGCTGCTGTAATTTGCTGACAGGAATGTGGGCGCGTTCGATTTTGGAGGTCTGATTGTCATAGGACAGGCAGCAGGCCCGGCTGTCCTCGACGCCCACAACCCGGTCCTTCCGCCGGTACAACGCCATCAGGTAAGCGATCTCATCGCTGCCGAGCGGTGGTATCCTGGCGCGCTCCGCCGCATCCCGGGATCCGTCTTCCAGGTCCTGCTGGACCTCTGCCTCGGTCATTTCAACCCGCTCGCCATCGCCCATTCTGGTAATTATTTTACTCATTTCCCCCCCCCGTAAAAGTAGATATCCGGGTTCCTGGGACCCGGCACTGGTCTCATCCTGGAAAGGCTCTGTTCATTGCGTTGGTTGTGCTTGTTGAGTTTGTTTGCCAACCCCCTAATGCAACGAAGCCAATGAACGTGCTAACTCAATGTTGGTGACCGTTTTTCTCTCAACAGGCATTCAGATCGGATTACATCCTCGTGCGCCGATTGTCGGGATCGTAGGGGGATTTCAAATGCACCGTCGCGGGCACCATCTTTCCCTCGACCATGATCTCGTACGATCCCGCCGAGACCCACTCATTGGTGACTCCGTCCGCATGCTTGACATACCCCATGCCCACGGCGCATCCCAGTTTGTGTCCGTATGCGCCGGAGGAAATTTCACCCACGTGTTCGCCATCCCTGAAAACGGGTTCGTTGACATACAAAAGGGGCTCGGGGTCGTTCAGGGTGAACATGACCAATTTCTGTTTCAGGGGCACGTTCCGGGCCTTTTCAAGAGCCTCGCGGCCGATGAAATCGCCCTTATCCAGTTTGACTCCGAATCCCAGCCCCGCTTCATAGGGGGTTTCATCGGGGGTGATGTCCGATTCCCAGTGCCGGTATCCGGTTTCCAGGCGCAGTGAATTTACCGCCTGCATTCCCACCAGCCTGAGGCCGAATTCTTTCCCGGCCTCCATGATGGCATCGAATACGCCCTGCACGAAGTTGGTGGGGATGTAAAGTTCCCAGCCCAGTTCACCCACATAGGACATGCGCATGGCCAGCGGCCTGGCATAAGCGATGTCGATTTCCCTTGCCGTGGCATAGGGGAATCCTTCGTTGGAGAGGTCGTCGCCGGTCAGACGGGACAGCAGGTCCCTGGCCTTGGGTCCCATGACTCCCAACATGGCGTAACCGTGGGTGACATCCGTTATGGTGGCGACGGCATCTTCGGGAATCAGACGCCGTATATAATCGAAATCGTGGACGGTCGTCGCCGCCGCGGTGACAATAAAAAACGCGTGCTCGCCGATCCTCGTCACGGTCACGTCGGTTTCGAAACCGCCCCTCGCGTTCAGAATCGGCGTGTAGACCACTTTCCCCACGGGAACCGCCACATCGTTGGAACAGATCCGCTGCAGCACGGTCTCTGCATCGCGCCCCTGAACCAGGAGCTTGCCCATGGACGAAAGGTCGTACAGGCCGACACCGTTCCGCACGGCCATGTGCTCTTCCGCCTGGAACGGGAACCAGTTCTGACGGTGCCAGCTGTAGGCATGCTTTGCTTCCACGCCCTCGGGCGCGAACCAGTCGGCCCGCTCCCAACCGGCAACCATGCTGAAGCAGGCGCCCCTCTCCTTGAGCCGGTCGTGGATGGGGGTACAGATCACCGGCCTGGCCGTGTCTTTCTGGCGGTTTGGATAGTGGTGGTGGTAAAGCACGCCCACCGACTCCTTGATCCTGTCGTACAGGTATTTCCGGTTGCGCTGCCAGGGGAACCACCGTTTGACGTCCAGCGGCCAGAGTTCACTTTCCGGATATCCCTGGTCCATCCACTGGGCGAGGGCGAAACCGGCGCCGGCGGCACTGGCGATGCCCACGGAATTCATGCCGCAGCCCACGAAGAAATTCTTGACGCCCGGCACCTCGCCGATATTGAAGGCCGTGTCCGGCGTAAAACTTTCCGGCACGACCGCCAGGTGACGCACTTCCGCGTCCTGAATGTCCGGGAACCGTTTAAAGGCGCAATCCAAGCAGAGCTCGAACTGGTCCCAGTCCTCCTGGAGTTCGGTGAACTTGAAATTTTCGGGAATGCCCTGCATGCCCCAGGGTTTGGCCACCGGCTCGAAAAGCCCGAACAGGATCCCGCCCATTTCGGACTTGAAGTAGGAATAACCGTCGAAATCGCGTACACTCGGGAACACATCGGGGAAGCCGTCGATCGGCAGCGTCACCGCATGCATGTGTTCGGCCGCGTGCAAGGGGATGCTCACGTTGACCAACCCGCCGACGTCGCGGCCCCACATGCCGGCACAGTTGACCACGTACTCGCAGGTGATGTCCCCTTTCTCCGTGTTGACGCCGGTCACCGCTCCGTTCTTTACCTGGATGCCGGTCACCCTGGTATTCTGAAAAATACGGCACCCGTTGTTGCGCGCTCCCTTGGCCAGGGCCTGGGTGGTGTCCTCGGGATTGGTTTGGCCGTCCTCGGGGATGTAAAATGCCGTTACCAGGTCGTCCACATACAGGCCGGAGAGCATTTTCTTGGCTTCGGCAGGGCTGATTTCGTGAACCTCGATGTCGAAAGCCCTGGCCGTTGCCTGGGCTCTTTTCCACTCCGCCTGTCTTTCCGCATCGCGGACGACGGTAATCGAGCCGGTCTTGACATAGCCTGTCGCTACGCCGGTTTCCGCCTCCAGGCTGGGGTAAAGCTGGGTGGCGTATTTCGCCAGGTCGGAAAGCTGCCGGTTCTGGCGCAGCTGTGTAACCAGGCCCGCCGCTGCCCACGTGGTTCCGGATGCCAGCTCCTTGCGCTCCAGCAGGACCACATCTTTCCACCCGATTTTGGTTAGATGGTAGGCGGTGCTGCAGCCGACGATGCCCCCGCCGATAATGACGACCTGTGCGTGCTTGGGTAGTTGTTCTGTCATAACGCCCTCTCTCTGGATACCGTTAAAAAAAATTGTTACCAAAAATCTGTCAATAGCTCGAAAATGACCCATGCATTCCGAAATAATTCTTTCGGAACACGGGTGAAAGAGCCCTATCCCTGCTCCTGAAGCACTTCGGTCAATGCCGGTACCACCTCGAAAAGATCGCCCAGAATGCCGTAGTCGCACTTGGTGAAGATGGGGGCATCCTTGTCGGTGTTGATGGCCACGATGATCTTGGCGGTCTTCATTCCGGCAAAATGCTGCACGGACCCTGAAAGGCCGCACCCGATATAGAGCTTCGGACTGACGGTTTTACCGGTCTGGCCCACCTGCATGGAATGGGGGGCGTAGCCGGCATCCACGGCGGCCCTGGAGGCCCCCACAGCCGCGCCGAGCTGCTCGGCACAGGATCTCAATATTCCGAAATTCTCCGCCGACCCCATGGGGCGGCCGCCGGTGATGATGATGTTGGCCTCGGTCAGTTCCACTGCGCCCGAAGCGGCCCCCCTGGTTTCGACAATCCTCAATCTGCCGCTGTCGTCTGCCGAAGCGTTGTAGGTCTCCGTTTCAGCCGTCACCGCCGACGGTTCGGCCTCGATGACATTGGGGCGCAGACCGCAGAGAAACATATCACCGGACAGCTTGATTTTTGCAACGGTCTTGCCCGAAAAATGCGACTTGCTGACGACCTGTTCCCGGACATCCACCCCGATGCAGTCCAGGACCAGCGGTGCGTCGACGGCCGCCGCCACCCTGGCCATCAGGTCGCGTCCACCGGTACTGCTCAAGCCCAGCAGGGCGGAGATGTCATAGTGCCGCATGGCCTCGACCAGGGCGTTGGCCCGCAGCTCCGGGCGCATCTCCAGATCCGCCGCGGACGCAATCTCGACGACCCGCCCCACACCGTATGCCTGGACCGCTTTTCTGCAAGCCTCCGCCGGGGCGCCGATCACAAACCCGATGATTTCACCGTCACCCGTTGCCCGCGCAGCCGTGATGACGCCGAAGTTCGACGCCTTGACCTCTCCGTTATCCGTTTCAAGCAAAATGCCTGTTTTTCCCATGTCAATCTCCCTGTTCGAAAGGTAGTTAAATAACCTTTTCCCCCTTCAAAATGGACACCAGTTTTTCGGATGCCTCGCGGGGCCCGCCTTCCAGCATGGTCGCACCGCTCCGCTCCGGCACCTGGGCAAGTTCGAGGATCTCGGTTTTCCCGGAAGCGTCGGCAATTCCCAAATCGGCCAGCTCGAACTGTTTGACCTCTTTTTTTTTGGCCTTGAGAATGTCGGGCAGCTTGGGGTAGCGGGGCTCGTTCAACCCCTTGGTGGCGCCGAGCACACAGGGCGTGCGCACCTCGACGACTTCCCTGATTCCCCCGCCGGCTTCGCTTTCCACCAGGGCTCTGCCGTCTCCCAATTCGACGTTTACGACCTCGGTTACCACCGGCATGTCGAAAGCGGCGGCCAGCCGGTAGGGTGTCTGCATGCCTTCGCTGTCCACCGACTGCTTGCCCGAAAAAATCAAGTCAGGCTCTCCGTCCTGCCGGATAGCCGCCTGCAGCGCACGGGCTGTGACGGCCGCGTCTAGAAACTGCTTGTCGGTCTTGACTAGAATGCCCCTTGTGGCACCCATTGCCAGGGCCGTGCGGATCGTGCCCAGGGCGCTTTCCTTTCCCACCGTCACCACGACCACCTCGCCGCCTCCGCTCCCGGCCACAATCCGAAGGGCCTCTTCCAGCCCGTATTCGTCGTACGGGTTGACCACGAACTTGACCGTTTCATCGAATCCGGCCGGTTCCGTAACCTTGATATTGGCCGCCGTGTCGGGAACATGCTTCACACAAACGTAAATCTGCATAAACTCCCTCTTTTCCTTTATTATCTATTAGTTATATTTAATATTCTCAAGTATCGATTTAATGAAATATTGAAATCCTGATCCTTTGGTTCGAGTCAGAGATAGTGGGATTTAGGATTTACCTATTCCAGCGTATCCAACCAACACCCTTCCAGGATGAAACCAGTGCCGGGTTCTACGGACCCGGGCCATTCAGGAAATTACCCCACGCCCTGCTCTTTTTCGGCCTCTTTGACGATCTCTCTGATGTCGGTCAGCACGCTTCCCGAAAGCGCCGGAGGCTCATAGCTTTCCAGAAGAGCGGTCATCTTGTCGTGCGCCCTTTTGTAGATGTCTGCGCTTCCGTCGGCTTCCCAGTCTTCCCGCATGCGCCTGTCCATCAATTCGGCGCGGGACTGGGTCGCCATATTCCGGTAAGTGGTTTCGTGGCTGAGGTAGTCCTTGCCGATGCCCATTTCGGTGATGACATCCACTGCCAGGGTCTCGTCGTTGACGGGTATACCCTTGACGGCATATTTGATCATCTCGGCAATCTCATTGTCGATGACTAGTTGTGTCAGGTCGAAGGTGATCCCCATTTCGAGCATTCCCAGGCCGTAGATGACGTTGGCCCCTGCCAACGCCGGCAACATGCCTGTAATGGTCTTCTCGTGTCCCGACTGGGCATCGACCACCTTGCTGTCGCCCTATCCGCCGGCAACGAAGCACGGCAGACTGTAGTAGCGTGCCAGCCGGGCCACCGCGGCGCTGATCATGCCGGTTTCCGGCGACCCCACAGTCGCCGTCGCCCGCCGCAGATCCAGCGGACAGGTGGAACTGCCGTACACGAAGGGCGAACCCTTTTCACACAGTTGACTCAATACCAGGCTGGCGAGCACCTCGCAGTTCTGCACCACCAGGGTCCCGGCCAGATGCACCGGGCTTGAGCCGCCGGACATCGCCATCCCGATGACGAGAGCCCCCATACCGTGCTTGGCCGCTCCCATGAGAATCTCACAGTGGTGATCCGTCAGCTTGAGCGGGCTGATGGGGCAGGTTGCGAACGAAAGCAGGGGGCGCTCCCTCAGCTTCTCACGGGAACCGGCAATGGCCGTGCACATGTCAACGATCTTTTCCAGCTGGAATCCGTTGACCGGCCCCAGCCAATGGTGCTTGGTCGTGTTGGTCAGGGACGCCTCGGCATTGTGGATCGCCTGCACTTCCGGCGGTTTGTCATGAGAGCACATGGCGCGTTCGTAGGTTTCCACGTTTTCCAGGCAGTCGATGAGCCGCGCCGCCTGCTCGATGTCCTTCTTGGTGGTGTCCCGATGGTCGCCCGTCTCCGGATCGACGAACATGATGCCCTCGCCGAAATTGGTGAACGTCACGCGGTTGTCTTCAAGCACCACGTCGCTTTCAGGAATGCGGCCGTAGGCGATGAAGGTGGATGGCGCCGTGTGAATGGCGTCCTCCACGACAAACGGGGGGATCCTGACCGTCTTGCTTTTCGTGTCCACCCTGCACCCGGCGCCGTGGAATATCTCGAGCGCCCTTTCATTTTCGACGAACACACCCGTATTTTTCAGGACCTGCAGGGTGGCCAGATGTATCTCGTGGACTTCGTCGTCGGTCATCAGATTGAGACTGAACCCGCTGCTACGCTTTTTGCCGGCTTTCATGCTGCGCTGCATGGCACCTCCTTTCAACGTTTCCCGTCCATTGACAACTCCTCTTCGTAGGCGTCCACAATCTCCTGCATGGTCTCGGATGCGCCCTCTGGAAGGGGATGGGGTTCATGGTTTTCAAGAATGTCGACGGCCCGTTCATAGGCGCGCTCGATAATGCTTTTTCCCTGGGTGATCTCCAACCAGTCGGCCCGCGAACGGCGGTCGAACAATCTGGAGCGTGATTGGCTGCGCATCGATCTCAGGCTGTGCTCGTGTGTGATGTAGGCTCCGCCCGGGCCGACCTCATGAATGACGTCCATGGAAAGGGTCACATCATTCACGGCCACGCCGCCTTGCGCGATTTGGATCATCCCCAGCATCTCGGCGTCCAGGAGCAGTTTGGCATAGTCCATGGTCATCCCCTGCTCCAGAACGCCGGAACCGAAAACGATGTTCGCCCCGGAGAGTGCGCTCAAGGTGGCGCTGAGGCAGAATTCGTATCCCGATTGGATATCCGGTTCCTTACTGTCGGAAGCGCCTCCTCCGACCCAGGAGGGAAGACGGTAGTACTGGGCCACCTTTGCCAGGGAAGCGTTGATCATGCCGTATTCCGGTGATCCGATGGCCGATGTGCCGAACCGCAGATCCAAAATTGCGCTGGTGCTGCCGTAAGTACAGGTCAGGCCCCGGTTAACCAATTGGGCCAAAACGATGGTGCCCAGCACCTCCGCGTTGTGGGTTACCAGGGTTCCGGCCAGTGAAGCCGACGAGGTACCGCCGGACAGGGCCATGGGCAAAACCACCATGCCGATGCCGAGTCGTGCGCATGCCAGAATGACCTCGCAGGCACTTTTACCCAGGGTGAGCGGGCTGATGGGGCAGACACTGGCGCTGAATATCGGCCGTTTATCGAAAAGGTCCCGGCCCCCGACAGCGGCCGAGGCCAGCTCGACCATCACCTCCAGGGACCGGGCCGAATCGACGCCGAGAAATAAATGCTTCCCCGTGTTTCTGACCATCGCGTCCAGATTGTGAACCGACTGTGCCCGCTCCATGACGTCGGTGGCGTTCAGGGAGCGTGTGGCCACGCTGATCTCTTCCAGGGCGTCGCACACCTTGATCAGTTCACCGCAGTCTTTTTTGGTGGCCCTGCGGATCGCACGCGTATAAGGGTCCACGATGTTGATGCACCCCCCGAAGGTGGCGAACCCGACGCGGTTGGGCTCAACCACGAAGTCGTCATCGGGGTTCCGGCCTTCATACACCATCGTGTGCGGCGCAAAAAAAGCGGAGTCCTCCACCAGATAGGGGGGAATTTTAACGATGCCGAAACCGTCGTGCCGTTCGACACGCGCCCCACCGCCATGGAACACCTCCAGGGCTTCCTCACCCATGACTTTGATGCCGGTGTCCTGAAGAATCTGCAGCGTTGCGTAGTGAATCGAATCGAGCTCGTCCCTGGAAAAAGAACTCAGGCCGAGTCCCGAGGATGCGCTGATGCCGCTTCTTAACCGTCGACGCATATCGCCTCCTTAACTTTAGACGTTGATGCCGACATAATTAGCAAAAAGCATGCCTACAGGCATAGACGGAGGCATATGCTTATTTTTCAGTGGGTTATATTTATACGGCCGCACCCGGACGGGCGGTTTGATTCATAAATGGTTCAGAAAACCGAACAAAGCGCCTTAGAAGAAAAAAAACTAATTATATAAATTATTTTATGTAGTTATACCATATAACCTGTGTTATTCCACCGAACATACCACAGCGTTGATTCAATAGCAAATCACGCGCTTCATTGCTTGCAAACGAAGCCGCCTGTATGCTAAATATAGGAAAAAGGGAGGTCAAGAAATGCAAAGCTTCGATCCTGAACAAATGCTGGTAAACGACAGGAGGGAATTCGGGGAACACGGCGGCGTGACGCCGTCCATCTCCCGTTCCTCCACCTTCACCGTCATGGATGCCGAAACCATGCCGGAGATATTCAAGGGAGTGCGCACACCTGAAAAAGGCGGTTGTTTTCTGTACAGCCGACATTTCAATCCCACCGTCGACGTTCTTTCGCGCTACCTCGCTTCCATGGAGGGCAGCAAATCCGCCATCTGCACGGCCAGCGGCATGGCGGCAATCTCCTGCACGATCATGCAGCTTTGCCGGAGCGGCGACCACATCGTCGCCAGCGACACCATTTACGGCGGCAGCCACGCCTTGCTCGCCGACCTACTGCCGCAGCTGAACATCCGCACCACCTTCGTCGACATCACCGACCACGGAGCCGTCGAAGCCGCTTTCACGAAAAACACCAAAGTCCTTTACACGGAAGCCGTCGGCAATCCGACCTTGAAAGTAGCCGATATTCCCTTTTTATCCACCCTGGCCCACCGCAACGATGCTTCCCTGGTGGTGGACAACACGTTTTCACCGATGATCATTTCTCCGCTCATGCTGGGAGCGGATGTGGTGGTCTACTCGCTGACAAAGTTCATCAACGGAGCCAGCGACGTGATTGCAGGCGCCGTGTGCGCCAGCCGGGAATTCGTGCTCGAGCTCATGGACCTGCACACGGGACGCCTGATGCTGCTGGGGCCGACCATGGATCCCAGGGTGGCTTTCGATGTCATTCAGCGCCTGCCCCACCTCCCGGTGCGCATGCGCGAGCACAGCCGCCGGGCCATGGCCATGGCGGAGTGCCTGCACGAAAAAGGAAAGACTGTAACCTATCCCGGCCTGCCGTCTTTTGCCCAGCACGATCTCGCCGAACAGCTTTTTAACGAAGGCTACGGATTCGGCGGCATGCTCACCCTGGACTGCACCACCAGGAAAAAGGCGGACCGGTTGATGGATATTTTGCAGAATGAAGAAAAGTTCGGCTATATCGCCGTTTCCCTGGGCTACTTCGACACGCTCATGAGCTGTTCCAGTGCCACGACATCCTCCGAAATATCCGCAGAGGAGCAAGCCAGGATGGGGCTGTCGCAGGGGCTGCTGCGGATCTCCGCGGGCATCACCGGCAGCCTGGAAGACCGTCTGGATCAGCTGAAACGGGGGGTCGACAAGGCGGGGATATAATGGGTTCGAGGCTCTGAGGGGCCAAGTGGGAAAAAAGCGCATAGCTGATAGCGTGCCATGAGCTATGACCTGTCAGCTATGAGCTCAATTCTATTTCACTTGAACCGTTAGGGCCCAATCTTAATGCGCAGCATGCAAGCCATCGGTCGTTCGGTTTCAATTGCTTCCATACCCCCTCGATCTCCGAGGACTGTCCGCCTCAAGCAAAACCCGCCCGTTTCATCCCGTCAAGAATACCTCGTAGGGTTTTCGGATCTTTATAGGGCAGCCGTTTCCCCCACATGGCCAGGCTGGCATTGGGGCTCTTGCGTTTGACCTCGGCGACTTCCCCCCTGATTGCCTCTTCCCTCCCCAAGGCGACATAGCAGGCAATCAAGTAAAAGCGGGCAGGGAAAAATTCCGGATTGTGGACCAGGGTTTCCCTGAGGGAGGTGACGGCCTCCTCATACCTTCCGACCAGGTACTGGGCGTGGCCCAGATTGAATGCGTGGAAAACCGGCAACAGCGGATCCAGCCGCCGGGCTTTTTCAAGGAGCTCGATGGCCTTTTCGGGCAGGCCCGAAAAGTTGAGCACGGTGGCGAAATCGATCAGGGCCTCGGCCATGGGATAATCGAGGGCTTCGAACTCGTTATACAGTTCCAGGGCCTTGTCGTGCTGTTTATTCCACAGGTAGGCATGCCCCAGCAGGCAATAGCTGAACCCCACCGTGTCACCGAGGGCGATGGCCTTGATGGCCAGTTCTCTGGCCCTGCCCACGGCACGCTCGTCGTTTGACCAACCCATCATCCATTCCGTCAGGTAGGTCCAGCCGTATTTGGCATAGGCCGAAGCGTACCCGTTGTCCAAGTCGATGGCCTTTGCAAACAGGGCACGCGCTTCGAGGTTGTTTTCCCTGGAAAAACGGTTGTAGTATTCCAGGCCCCGCAGGAAATAATCGTAGGCCTCCACGTTGTCCGTGTCGCGTGCGTAGATGCGCTGTCTTTCACCGTCGCCGACTTTTACGGCCAGAACGGAAACGATTTTCCCGGTTACCTCATCCTGCAGGGCAAAAATATCGCCCAGGTTCCGGTCGTAACGATCGGCCCAGATGTGCCCGCCGGAGGAGGCGTCGATCAACTGGGCGGTGATGCGGACCCGTTCGCCCGCCCTGCGGACACTGCCCTCGAGCACGTACTTGACCCCCATTTCACGTCCTATTTCCTGTACGTTGACCGCTTTTCCCTTGTAGGTAAATGCGGAGTTCCTTGCAATGACGAACAGGTTGGAAATTTTGGAAAGATCGGTGATCAGGTCTTCGGTAAGCCCGTCGCTGAAGTATTCCTGATCCTTGTCGCCGCTCATGTTGATAAAAGGCAGCACGATAATCGAAGCGGTATCGTTGCCAGCCGCTTCGCTTTTCACCGCTGTCTTGATGGTGCCCGGACCCATGACAAGATTGTAAATGCGCACCGGATCGGGGATGTTCTTGACCTTGTGCTCGCCGGTGTACTCGAACTGAAAGTCCAGTTTGTTGCGGACCTGATCGTAAACGCTCCGTGCGATACTGACGCCCCCGGGCTCGCTGCGGCTCTCGATCCTGGCGGCTATGTTGATGCCGTCGCCGTAAATGCGTTCATCCTCCATGATGACTTCCCCGAGGTTGATACCCACACGAAATTGCATTTTACGCGCCTCCGGCAGACCGGCGTTTTCATTCCCGATGCGCGCTTGAATGCTGACGGCGCATTCCACGGCATCCACCGTGCTGGCAAACTCCGCCAGCAGGTTGTCGCCGGGCGAGTCAACCACCCTGCCGTTGAATGCCGATATGGTCTCGGACATGATTTTTCGGTAGCGGGTCAGCGTATCGACCGTAGCAACGTCATTATCCGCCATGAGCCGGCTGTAGCCGGCTGCATCGGCGCTGAGAATGGCACTGAGTCTTCTTCTGGTGCGTTCCATTTTCCCCTGTGATGCATCAAGATGGCTTTTTTACCCCCCGATTGGGGCCCGGATATGGTAACTTATCAAGTATACAGGAATATGTAATTATTATTTTAGCTTTTTCAATGCGTTATGCTGCTTTATACGTGACACGCTTCGGCAGCGTCAAGATAAACCTTGAAACTTTCCGTTTAAACTTCAAAAGAAAGTGTTATCTTTAGTAAAAAATGCTGGCCCGGAGGACCAGGTTTTAAATGCTGGAATAAAATCAACCCCGCAGTTGCAACGCTGAAGTCAATGCAACGCGAAACGTCCGAATCAGATATTGTCGGAGGAAAATCACGGATGCTCAGCGGAAAACTGTTCAAATACTGGACCTATCAGCTTTTCGCGCCCGGTACGGTGCTTAAGGAAAAATACGCCGCTTTCAAATCGCTGCTGGCCCACGACAAAAAGGCCCACGATCTCATGGCCGGGCTCGAGGAAATTTACTACGGCCACGTAAAAAAGGACTTTTCCGCTGTCGAACGCCTCTGCGATGCCCTCTCCCGGGAGGTGGCCGGTATCGTTCGGGAAATGTCACACATATCCCCGGCCGCCTACCCCGACCTCCTGGCATTCTTCAAAAAAATCGAGGCCTACGTGCGCTTCATGTCCGATCGGGGGTCACCCGACCCCGGAACGCCTTTCACCCTGGGCCTGTCCGCCACAGGTCCGGGAGATCTGGAACTGACCGGCGGGAAAGCGCTGAATCTGAGTCTGGTAAAAAACGGGTTGCGACTCCCGGTCCCCGACGGCTTCACCATTACGACCAACGCCTATCACCGCTTCATTGCTTGCAATGCCCTCCGGGAACCGATCGATGACCGCTTGGCCGCTCTTGACATCGACGATACCGCCATGCTGGAGGCCACGTCCGGGGATATCGTTCGGATGATCATGGAGGCCGACATCCCGCCTGAGGTGCAAAAGGCGGTTCTCGACAGCTGGCACACCCTTGCGGATTCCGATACAGGCGGATGCGGCGTCGCCATGCGCAGCAGCGCCGTCGGGGAGGACTCCACGGCTTCTTTTGCCGGCCAGTACAAGACCCTTCTCAATGTAGCCAGGGCGAACCTGTTCGACGCCTACAAACGCATCATCGCCGGCAAATATGCCCCGGAAGCGCTCCACTATCGCATCAGCTACGGATTTTCAGACCTTGAAACGGCAATGGCCGTGCTCGTTCTGCCCATGGTCGACGCTGCTGCCAGCGGTATCATGTACACCACCGATATCGACAACCCCGCCGCCCGCAACCTGCGGATCCATGCCATCTGGGGGCTTGGCGAGCGTTTGGTCGGCGGCGAGTCGCCTGCCGACATCTTCACCCTCTCCAAGCAGAACCCTCCCCGCATGGTGGCAAGCCTGACCGCCGAGAAAAAGCGACAGACGGTCTGCGCAGCGAAAGGCCGACTGCAGTCCCTGACCCTCGACGATGTCAAACAGAACGCCCCCTCCCTGGACGCTGCCGCGGCCGTACGGCTTGCCGGGTGGGGGATGGCGCTGGAAAATCATTTCCAAAAGCCCCAGGACATCGAGTGGGCTCTGGACGCCCGGGGAGACCTCTGGATTCTGCAGACAAGGCCCCTTGGCAGGGGAACCGGCCCGGAGAACGTCCCGACCTGCGATTTTTCAGCGTTCGAAGACACGCTTTTGTTAAGAGGCGGGGAACGGGCGGCATCGGGCATTGGCGGGGGAACGGTTTTTAACCTTGCCGTCGACGGAGATCTGGCGAAGGTGCCTGACCAAGCCGTTCTCGTGGCGCAAAACGCTTCTCCCGCGTACGTAAAAGTGATCAGCCGATTGAGCGCCATTGTCACCGACACGGGTAGCGCCGCCGGCCACCTGGCCTCTGTCGCCCGGGAGTTCGGAACACCGGCTCTGGTGAACACCGGCAGCGCCGGCAGGCGGCTCGAGCACGGGCATCCGGTCACCGTGCATGCCGACGCCCTATCGGTCTATGCCGGTATTCACGACCGGATGCTCGAGAGCGCCTGTGCCCGAAGCGACCTGATGGCGGACAGCCCCTTTCTGCGCAAGATGCGCTACCTGTTGAAATTCGTTTCCACCCTGGAACTGGTCGATCCGGAAGCCGTCACCTTTGCCCCGCAGTACTGCCGATCCTACCACGACATCATCCGGTATTCCCATGAAACCGCGGTCCGTGAAATGTTTCAGATATCCGAAAACCGCATCAGAAAAATCGGTTTTGCCAGAAAACTGGACACCCGCATCCCCATGCAGTTTCTCGTTTTGGACGTGGGGGGAGGCCTCGAGGACGGCGAGTCGGGCAAAAAGACCGTGACGATCGAAAATGTGCGCAACAAGGCCATGCGTGCTGTTTTCGAGGGTATGACCCATCCGGACATACCGTGGGAACACCGGCATTTCGACTGGGAAGCCCACGACCGGATCGTCATGTCCGGCGGCATCGCCAGCCCGGATGCGACCATGTTCGCCAGCCACGCCGTCGTCTCGGAGAGCTACATGAACCTGAATCTAAGGTTCGGCTACCACTTCGTCATCGTGGATGCTCTCAGCGGGCGGGAGGCGGAAGACAACCTCGTCCAGTTCCGCTTTTCGGGCGGGGGCACCGACATGTCGCAGCGGATGCTGCGGGCCGATTTCTTAAAAAAGGTATTGCAACGGATCGGTTTCGAAGTGAGCGTCAAGAGCGATCTGGTGGATGCCCGCCTGCAGGGGGCGGCACCGGATGACTGTCTAACGGCGCTGGACATGGTGGGGCGCCTCTTGGGAGCCTCGCCCCTACTGGACATGGTTATCAAGGATCGAAGCATGGTGGACGGATTTGTTGACGCCTTCATGCACGGGCGCTATCATTTCGGCTCCTCGGACCTAAAATGAGATCGGAATTAAACGGAGGTTGAAACGCCGGACATGAGCGGCTACCAGCTAAAATGGATCACGGAAAACATCGCCGTGGGATACGCTCCCATGGTCCAGACCGATCTGGATGCGCTGAAACGGCAAGGCATCGATGCCATCGTCAATCTTTGCGGCGAATTCTGCGACCTGCACGAAATCCAGATGGATGCCGGCTTCGACGTGTACTACTTCCCGGTTCCCGACGAATGCGCTCCGGACATGGACGCCATGGAAGCCGCCTTCGATTGGATGGACAGCGCCCTCTCCCGGGGGTCCAGGCTGCTCATCCACTGCCGTTTCGGCGTCGGCAGGACCGGCACCTTCGCCACCGCCTACCTCATGCGCAAAGGCCTGGACATGAAAGCAGCCACCAAGGCCTTGAAGCACACCCGGGCCAATCCCACCCACTATTGCCAATGGAAAATGTTGCGAAAATACAAAAAAAAATTGAAAGCCTCGACCTGATTTGTTGCAGGTATAGCGGTTGCCAGAAAAACATAGGGAACGCAGAGAATGATTATTAACCGCAGGCAATCACAGACTTCGGTTTACGGTGTACGATACACGGTTTAATGAACCAGGGGCCAAGGATCCGAGGGTCAATTGATCCCGTGTCAGGTGATTACGTGTCAAGTGATTACGTGTTAAGTGGCTTCCGGAATAAGGCGATTTGTTTTTTTCAGGGCTGAAGCCCCGGTCTACATAGCACAAATAATCAAGCGCCCAACCCCCTTCCAGGGTGAAACCAGTGCCGGGTCCTATGGGCCCGGGTATCTACCGAGAACGGGGTTTGACGGGGGTTACAAAACTGCACGGCAGCATGGCGGCACACTTCCCGCAGACGTCCGTGGTGCCGGGCAGATCCGCCAGGTATTCCAGGTCCCTGTAGTTTTCGTTCAACCGCTCCCAGCATTTCCGCCTGTCGAAGGCTCCCTCTTCCAGTGCGCCCACCGGGCACATCTGGATGCATTTGCCGCATTTCTTCCCGGCTTTCAACAGGCAGGCCTCCGCGGTTGTCACCAGCGGGTGGTCGCCCAGTTCGGCATTGGTCGCCAAGCTGCCGAAACGCCCGCAGCACCCCTCGGGGGTGATCAGCATGCAATGCGTCCCGAAGCGACCCAGGCCGACCAGATGCCCCAGATGTTTGTGGGACCAGCGGGCCATCAGCTTTTCTTCGTCGAAGTTGTGGGTGGCCGGCGTCAAAGCCACGCGGAACCCTTCCTTTTCCAAAAGGCCGCCCAAGGCCTTGCTGGCTCTTTCGATAAGTTCATTGGTTTTGACGTATGCCAGTCCCCAGTTTCTGCAGGGCCGTTCCCCGCCCCGGTTTTCCCGGACGAGCCACTTTTGAAAGGGAATGAAGAACACGAGTACGGACTTGGCTGTCGGCAGCAGGTCCCGGGGCAGCAGGTGCTCGTCCATGGCAATCTCCGGCAGGATATCGAAGCGTTCGTCTGCCGGAGCGCTGGCCAGTATGGGCGGCCGCCAGAAATCCGGCATCTCCCGCCTCCGCCCCTCGGCCGCCACAAAATCTTCTAAAAATTCCTGCAGTGTTTCCAAACGGATGGTTTTCATACCCTTTCCTTAATCTCAATTCACGACTCAGATGCCCTGTCGCCCGGCAGCCATGCGCACAAAAGCAGGCAGCCGAGGGACGCCAGAAAGACGACCCAGAAAACGACGGACACCCCCTGAGCGACGGTCTTTTGAAAAGCCATGCGCGCCGTTTCCGACAGCCGTTCCTGGAATTCCGGCTGCAGCAGCGTTTCGAGGCTCTTTCCCGCCACGGCCGGCCCCGTCCCCTCCCCGGTGGGAATCACCCCCCCCTGCACCAGCTTTTCCATGCCCCGCCATAAAGCCGTGTTCATGAATCCGCCGCATATGCCCACACCCACGGTCCCGCCGAGGGTTCTGGCGAACTGGTTGGATGAGGTGGCCACGCCAAGATCGGCCGGATCCACGGAATTCTGAACGATCACCAGGGTGGCGAGCGTCGTGAACCCCATGCCCAGGCCGATCAGAAAAAACACCCAGAAACAGACAGTCATGGTTGTATGCACGGTAAACGTCAAGGTCAATGCACACCCGGCGATCAACATCACCGCCCCTGCCAGAGCCGCCCTTTTGTTGTCCAGGCGGTTCGAAATCTGCCCCAGAATCACGGAACCGGCCGACCACCCCATACTGAGCGAAAGCATGGCGAGCCCGACGCGCATGGGGCTCCTCCCCTGCGCGCCCTGGATGAAGACCGGTGCAAATGCAAACAGGGAAAAGATGGAAAAACTACTCATGAACACGGCCAGGTTTCCGGTGCTGAAGCTCCTTTTCTTGAAAAAATCCAGGGGAAGGATCGGCTCCTTTGCCCGCCGCTCGGCAAGGTAGAATCCCACGGCCGAAAAAAGCGTCAGCCCCCAGAGAAGCGCCATCTGGGGTGAAACCCATGCGTACGACCTGCCGCCTGTCAGGAACACGGATAGAATGCCCAGGATGGCGGTTGAAAGGGTGACGGCGCCGCCGATATCGATATGCACGGCCTTTTTCTTTTCGCGCATTTCCACCAGGAAAAAGAAAAGCCCTGCCATGGACAGCAAACCGAGGGGCACGTTGATGAAAAAGATCCAGCGCCACGACAGGAAGGTCACGATAAACCCGCCCAGGGTGGGCCCCAAAACACTGGCCACGCCCCAGATGGAGCTTGCAAAGGACATGGTCCTGGCACGCTCCCCCACCGGTGAAACGTCCGCCAGGACGATGTAGACCAGCGCAAAGTTCCCTCCGGCGCCGATCCCCTGGAAGACCCTGGCACCGATTAGAAAGCTCATGTTGTCGGACAAACCGGCAGCCACCGAGGAGATCACGAACAGGCCGATGGAGATCAGAAAGATGGTCTTGTTGGCGTACAGGTCGGCCAGTTTGCCAAACACGGGCAGGGAAACCGCCCTGGAAAGGAAATAGGCCGAGTAAACCCAGGCATAGAGGTGCATCCCGCCCAGTTCCGCCACGATCGTGGGCATGGCCGTCGACATGATCAGCGAGTCCATGGCGCCCAGAAACAGGGCTACCAGTGCCGCGGCGATGACCCATGCACGTGTTCTTCGGTCCGGTCCTTTCTCGAGCGTAGGTGGTTTCACGATGATCCTAAAAGAAATTGGTCTCAATCTGGCTCGAGCAGTCTTTACCATTTTTTTTCGTGCTTTCATAGTTTCGTAATTTCATGGTATTGTATACCGGTTTTCAGTTCACCCGGCGGGGCTTATACCGATTGACATATGTCTGTTCCGGTTATAACTCGCTATAGAGGCCGCCCCTGATATTTTGGATACAGCGGAAGAAAATCATGTCCTCAGATAATCCATCGGCAAAAGAAAACGGCTTGAGCGACATCGTCGAGACAGCCAGGCGTCTCAGCGATGAACGCAAAAAGGGTTACCGCGAAAAAGCCCTTAAAATGTATCCCTGGGTCTGCGGACGGTGCGGACGCGAGTTCTCTGGTAAAAACCTGCGCATGCTCACCGTGCACCACAGAGACCACAACCACGACAACAACCCGCCGGACGGGAGCAACTGGGAACTTCTGTGTCTCTATTGCCACGACAACGAACATTCGCGCTATATAGAAGAAGCTGCCCACGGTGCCGGGACCGCTTACAGAGACGAAGATCCGGGAGACACCCACCAGCCGTTTGCAAACCTGGCGGAACTGTTGAAGAAAAAACAGGAGAACCGATAGGACCGGGCACAGCGCACCAGGCCCCCTTGTCCTTGTGAGAAAGCCGATCTACCCGAAGACAGCCGATGGAACCGTCAGAAAAAAGCCGCACCCAGAAAAAAAATGAAGCCCGTGCCCTCCAGAAAATGGGAGAGCAGCTGCTGGGACTGACACCGGAACAGCTCGAACAAATCGACCTGCCCAAAGAACTGATGGAAGCCCTGAAAGAGGCTCGGGGCATGACCAGCCACGGGGCGCGGCGCAGACAGGTAAAATACATCGGCGCCCTCGTCCGTGAAACCGATCCTCTGCCGATCAGGGAGGCGCTTGAAAATATTCGACGGGGTGACCACGAAAAAGCGGCCGTCTTCAAACAGGTCGAAAGGTGGCGGGATGCGCTCAAAGCCGGAGACACGGCCCTTATCGAAGAAATTCTCGCAAGCTGCCCCGGGGCACAGCGGCAGCGGCTGACGCAGCTCACCCGCAGCGCCCAGGCCGAATTCGGCAGCCAATCCGGCGCCAAGGCCTCCAGGGCCCTTTTTCGATACCTGAAAGACGTTTACGAGCCCTGAAATTTGAAACACTCGGTCTACGTTCTGATTTGAGAGAATAACCTGGACGGTTCGATTTCGCGGAAGCTGCGATATGTCGCTTTTACCTCATGGTTGCACGATGAGGGTTACTGCAAGGCCGTATCGGCTTTTTGCGTGGCATAAACGATGGCGACGATAATCACCACACCGCCCAGCACCTCCCTCCTCGACGGTATTTCCTGCAAAACAGCCAGGGCGATCAGGATGCCGTATACCGGCTCCAGGCAGGCGATGACGCCCGCCAGCTGTGCTTTTATCCCCCGCATCCCCCGAATGAAAAGCCAGTGCGCCAAAGCGGTAAAAACCACTCCCAGAAGAATCAATCCACTCCACTCTAAGGAGGGCAGCCTCAACATCGCTTTGCCGACAAAGGGCAACAGCAACAGGCTGGCGAACGCATCCTGGTAAAGAGCCACGGTAAGCGCCGAATAGGAGGCGACGAATTTTCGGTTGAGAAGGGAAAGCGCCGCAAACGTAAATCCGGAAAAGGTTCCCCAGACGACGCCCAGGGTGACATCGTTGGCCAGGCTGAACTCCGGGACGATCAGCACCAGTCCCAGGAAAACGACCAATGCAATCAGGATATCCACAATGCGCAGCCTCTCGTTGAAGACGATCGGCTCCATGAAGGTGACAAAAACAGGAAAAGAAGAATAAGACAAAAGAGCAATGGCCACGGTGGAAACCTGGACCGCGTAGAAAAAGGAGCTCCAATGCACCGCCAGAATGCCCCCCATGCAAACAAACCCGAAAAAATGCCTGCCATTGCGAACCCGCAGGTCGGTTTTCAGCAGCAGCGACACGATCACCAGGGCGATACCGGCAAACAGCGTCCGGCCCAGCGTAATCATTGCCGGCGCCAGATGCAGAAATTTACCGAACAATCCGGCGCCGCCGAAAAGAAACACCGCGACGTGGATGGAGATTAACCCCTGGCTCCTGGCGTCGATTTTCTTAACCTCCGATCGAAATTATAACCAGATTCAAACAGCAAATGAGTTTGTTGTGTTTATTGAGTTCGTTGTGTTAGCCCCGCCAACTCAATAGCCAGCTAACTCAAGTAGCCCAATAAACCCGCTAACCCACGTAACCCAATTACCGGCACCGCCGGATATCGGGGAGTTATCCCTGCCCAAGCGAGTTGCGGGACATCGTTTCCACCCCTGCCGAGCCGTCCCCCGCCAGCCTCGCCTCGTTTTCGAAAAAGCGGTTTACCCGGTCCAGGTACTGTTCCGGCCGGGTTGCTTTCTTTATCTTCTTCATGGTCTGCGGGAACGGTTCGAACGAAAGGGCAAGGTAACGCCACAGACCCTTCATCTTTTTCAACAGGTGGGAAGGTCCTTTCAACACCGCCGCGTAAGCCCCGAAAAGCCCGCCGTGAAACCGCTTCAGGCGCTGAATCTTTTCGGTAGATCCGTCCCGGCCGGCCCTGATGGCATCCGGCAGAAAAGGGTCCGCCAGAAATCCCCGCCCGATCATCCAGGTGTCGACGTCCCTGAAACGTCCGGACAGGTCCTGGAAATCGTCGAGCGTGCGGATATCTCCATTGTAGACGACGGGGTGGTCGATTAACGTCAGGCATTGCCGGAAGGCGTCGAGGTCGACCGTTCCGCCGAAGGCCTGCATCCCCGTCCGGGGATGGATGATGACCTCTTTCAAGGGATACCGGTTCAACACGGGCAGCAGCCTGAGCAGCTCCGCGCTGCTGCTCCACCCGAGCCGTATCTTGATCGAAAGGTGCCCCTTCATCACGCTGAGCGCGTCTTCCAGAAAAGCGTCGATGCGCTCCGTGTAGGGCAGCAGTCCGGAGCCCCGCTTCTTGGAAGCCACCATGGGCGAGGGGCAGCCGAGATTCCAGTTGACGGTCTCGTAACCCATGTCGTAAAGATAGTCGGCAAGCGCCGTGAAATCAGCGGCCACCTTGCTGAGTATCTGCGGCACGACAGGCAGCCCGGCGTTGTTCTCGGGCCACACGTCCCGAACGTGCCGCCGCCGGACCGGACAGTCCCGCTTGCTGGCTATAAACGGGGAAACCGCCAGATCGAACCCGTGAAAATGTTCGGCGAACGTATTTCTGTAAACCCAGTCCGTAAACCCCTTCATGGGAGCCATGTAGAGTCGAAGTGAAGCGTTATCAGGCATAATGAAATTTCTTCTCATAGAACCGTACTTCCAGGGATCGCATCGACTTTTTGCCGAGGGGCTCGCCGCTTGCTCCTCCCATGAAATCACGATTTTGTCAATGCCCGGCGAAAATTGGCGCTGGCGCATGCTGGGTGCCGCCCTGAACATGGCCGACAGGATGCCCTCCCTGAACCGGTATGACGGCCTCATTGTCAGCGACCTGTTCAATCTGGCCGACTTCAAGGCGCTTGTCAACCGGCCCCGCCCGCCGGGGGTGGTTTATTTTCACGAGAACCGGATCACCTACCCCCAGCCGCCGGGGGGACAAGGCCGCTTTTCAACTGAGCAAAGGAGAAAACCATGCTGAAACCGATGCATTACGACCTGCGAATAGAACCCGATCTCGAATCTTTCACCTTTCAGGGACGGGTGACCATTCACCTTCGGGCAAGCGAACCGGCCGACCACATTCTTCTGGACTGCATCGGACTGACCGTGCGTGAATGCACCCTCCGGGAAGGCGAAAAACGACGCCCGTGCGATTTCCACCTCGAACCTGAACAGGAGAATCTGCGCATTGTCCCGCCCACGCCGGTATCGGGCCGGATCGAATTGAAAATCCGTTACACAGGCCCGATCGGCGACAACATGGCCGGATTCTACCGCAGCGCCTACACCGCGGCGGACGGCCGGAAACGTCACATAGCCGTCACCCAGTTCGAGGAGAGCGACGCACGCCGCGCACTGCCGTGTATGGACCACCCCATGCACAAGGCCTCTTTCGATGTGGAAATGATTGTCCCTTCCGACCTCACGGCCATCTCCAACGGAGCGGTAAAAGCGGAAAAACCCATGGACAGCGGGAAAAAAAGCGTGCGTTTCGAATGCACGCCGCCCATGTCCTCCTACCTCCTGTTTTTCGGCGTCGGGGCATTCGAAATCCTCAGGGACCAAAAAGACCCGCGGGTCGCCGGAATTGCACTGCCCGGCATGGCGCAACGCCTCGATTTCGGCGTGACGTTTGGCCGCAAAGCCCTCGGGTTCTGCGAATCATATTACGGCATCCCCTACCCTTTGACAAAAATAGACCTGATCGCCATCCCGGATTTCGCGTTCGGCGCCATGGAAAACTGGGGGGCGATCACGTTTCGCGAGAACCTGCTGCTCAACGACCCCGGCGGCACCTCGGCTTTGGGAAAGCAGCGCATCTGTGAGGTCATCGCCCATGAAATCGCGCACCAGTGGTTCGGCAACCTGGTCACTCCCTCGGACTGGAAATACCTGTGGCTCAACGAAAGCTTCGCCACCTATTTCGGCTTCGGCGTCGTCGCCCATTATTATCCTGAATGGAGTACCTGGGACCAGTTTTTACAGGATCAAACCGATGCGGCCATGGCCCGTGACGCTCTCAGGGATACCGTCCCCGTCGAAATTCCCGGCGGCGAACACGTGGTCATCAACACAAGCACGGCACCGATCATCTACAGCAAGGGCGGCAGTCTTCTGCGGCAGATCGAAGGCTTTATCGGCCCGGAAAATTTCAAGCAGGGGCTGCGCCGCTATTTGAGGACACACCAGTATGCCTGCGCCTCCAGCCATCATCTGTGGGAATCCTTCGAAGCCGTTTCCGACCGTCCGGTCAAGGAGATGGTCGAACAGTGGGTCCGGCAGCCGGGCTTTCCCGTGGTGGATGCGCGCCGGGAGAACGGCCGCCTGATCTTGGAACAGAAGCGTTTTACGTACCTGCCGGCAGCGACGGACGCGATCTGGCCCATCCCGGTGGTTATGGATCTCTATACCGCCGACGGCAATATACAGCGAAAGACAATCCTGATGGACCGGAGGCGGCAGGCTTTCGACCTGCATGACGACGCGGCCGCCTGCAAGCTCAACGCCGGTCAAACGGGATTTTACCGGGTGCACTATGACCCCGCCGACCTGCAGGCTCTGGGCGGCCTCGTACGGCAAAAAAGACTGCAACCCGAAGATCGCTGGGGCCTTCAAAACGACCTGTTTGCCATGGTTCGGGCCGGCAAAGAGACCCTCGGGAACTACTTCGCCTTTCTCGGCTACTACGAGGAAGAGTCGGCCGACCTGCCCCTGACCGGAATCGATGCCAATCTGTTTGCCGCAGGCCTGGTGCTCGACAAAGACATGTGGCCGTCGCTTGCCGCGAGGGGTCGCACCTTCAGCGCCGGGATTCTGGAACGTATCGGATTCGAGCCTGCAGCCCGGGAGTCCCGGGCAACGGCCATGCTCAGGGAGCGGGTTCTGTGGCATGCCGTCCTCTACGGGGAGGAAGGTGCTCTCCGCTTTACCTCGGACCAGTTTGCCGCGTTGACCGGCGGCGCCGCCGTCCACCCCGACCTGGCTCGCAGTGTCATGCAGGCGGGGGCGCTGCAGGGGGGCGAAGAGGCCTTCCGGTTCCTGTGCCGACGACTCGAATCGACGGACAGCGAGCATGAACGCATGCACATTCTCTTGGCCCTGGGAGGTCAGCAGGACCCCGGGCTTGTCCGGGAAACCTGCCGCTATACCCTTGACAGGGTGCCTGATCGCAACCGGTTTATCCCCCTGGTGGCCCTGGCCCTCAACCCCCACGCCATACCGCTCATGTGGGATTGGTTCACGGCCCATGTCGGGGAGTTGGAAGCCCTGCACCCCCTGCTGTATGAAAGGGTCATCGCCGGCATCGTTCCTCTGGCCGGCATGCAAAAGGCTGAAGCGGTACGACACTTTTTAACCGGCTACATGTCAGAGCACCCGCAGACCGCGGATGTGATTACCCTGTCCCTGGAAAAACTCGAGATCAATCTGGCCATGCGTCGTGCGGCCGACAACCTTAAACCGGAAGGCAAAAAAAGCGGACAACGGAGGTGAAACAATGTTACAGATAGGCATCTTTTTTGGCGGGTTAGGCATTTTTTTGACCGCTTGCGGTTTTCTCTGGTGGTGTTCCATCTATCAAAAGATAAACCTGCGCGAATAACCGACGCTACTTGGGGAAGGAAGGCTTCATGACGGAAAAGAATTATAAACGCAAGCTGAGTGCCATACTCAGTGCGGACGCGGCAGAATACAGCCGGCTGATGGAGGACGACGAAGAGGCTACCGTCCGGACCCTGACAACCTACCGTGAAGTCATGCGCGTTCTCATCCGCCAGCACAACGGCAACGTCATCGACACAACCGGCGACAACCTTTTGGCCGAATTTGCCAGTGTCGTCGAGGCGGTCCAATGCGCCGTGGCCATCCAGAGGGAAATCAAGTCCCGCAACGCCAATCTGCTTGAAAAAAGAAGGATGCCGTTCAGAATGGGCATCAACCTCGGCGATGTCATTCAGGAACAGGAGCACATTTACGGTGACGGCGTCAACATCGCCGCCCGGTTGGAGGGGTTGTCCGATCCGGGGGGTATCTGCATCTCAAAAACCGCTTTCGATCACATCGAAAGCAAGCTGCCTTACGGCTATGAGTTCATGGGCAATCAGACGGTGAAAAACATCGCCCGGCCCGTAGGCGCCTACCGGGTGCTGTTGGAGCCGCAGCCGGCTGAAAAAGGCGCGCCTCGACCTGGCGTGCCCGCCGGCGGGCAGGGAGCCGCTTCCCCAACAAAGCGCCGTCCCGTTCCCGGGAAAACGTTGGGGAACGCCGGCGACTATTACGCCGGAGGCGTCGTGTGCATCGCCTGCGCCCTGGGGCTGCCCGTTTTCGGCTTCTTTATCGAAAAGGTCGGCCCGGGAACCTTTTATCCCATGGTCGGGGCCGGTGCGCTGGTGGGAATCATCGGTCTCGGTTTGATCGTTTGGGGAAAAATGATCGACACCCGCTGATTGGAGGCTCAGGCTCGCGCCAATTTGCGCCCCAGTTGCTCGGCCTGCTGCATCAGGTTTTCATCGGCCGATATCTCTCCGGGTTGCTCGGCGCTGCCGTAAACCATGCCGACGATCTTCGCCCCCACGTAGTTGAAGGCATCCTGAAAACTGCGCAGGGCATTCACACAGCCCGATTTGAACGCATCGCTGTCGCCGTAGCTCATGGCAACGGCGATCCTTTTCTTGTCCAGGGGATTGTCGGTAAAATCCGCGTTGAACAATCCGAAGCAGCGGTCCATGAATATTTTGGTTTGGGCCGTCATGTTAAACCAGTATACCGGCGTGGCGATAACCAGTGCATCCGACCCTACTATTTTCGGATACAGGGACTGCATGTCGTCATCCACGACGCAGCCTTTGCTGTCTTTCCTTTTACAGCCGTAGCATCCCTGGCAGGGTTTTATGTTCAGGCCGTTCAGGTAGACGCTTTCTGTCTCGGCGCCTGCAGATTCGGCGCCCGCGATAATCTGTTTGGCCAGGGTGGTGCTGTTGCCTTTTTTTCGGGGGCTCCCCAAAAGAACCAGAATTTTCTTCGTATCGTTTTCCATGTGACCTCCGCAGGCTGGTGCAAGTCTCCGCCGCCCATGGACGGGGCTTATTCACAATTCCGCAACATGTCAAAACCTGTTTAGAAACTTTAAGGTTTATATTTTAACTATTTATTTTTTCAATACTTTTAATTTTTTAATATCCAAAACGAAGCATTTCAAATATTGGGGACCGGCTATTTTATAACCCGAATGTCCCGATGTCCCGCCGCGTGTTGCAGATAGTCCGCGGCGGGCTTGAGAAACGGACGCAGCGTCTCGCGGTCCAGCTTTTTTTTCACCACCGCCGGGCAGCCGGCCACCATTTCATAAGGGCCTACCACCTGCCCCTGCCTGACCACCGAGCCGGCCGCCACCACACAGCCTTTTTTCACGTGTGCGCCGTTGAGCAAAACAGCGCCGATACCGATCAGGCAGTCCTCTTCCACGGTGCAGCCGTGCACCACCGCATTGTGCCCCACGCTGACATTTCTGCCGATCACCAATGGAAATCCAGTGTCCGTGTGGAGGGTGCAGTTGTCCTGAATATTGGTTCCCTCGCCGATGGTGATGGGCTCGATATCTCCCCTGACGACGGTTCCGTACCACACGCTGGCCTGTTCGCAGACCGCCACACGGCCGATCACAACCGCCGTGGCCGCGATGAAGGCGCTTTCATGAATGACAGGCGCATCTCCCTTGTAATCTGTAATCATCTTAATAAATTTCATTGATATTTATAATTAAAGCCTCCCCGCAGCAAGCTGCGGGGAATCTTCACCGTAAGGAATTCTGCCTATTATGATTCGCTCGCTATCTCGTTTCAAAATGTTGTTTGTCGAAATCTCATCTGATTGTCTGTAGAGTCACGATGGTCGGGCGAAAATTTATTGTCGGGTCAGCCTGCGGTACCTGATTCTCCTGGGAATATCCGCATCCGCTCCCAGGCGCTTCTTCCGGTCGGCCTCGTATTCGCTCCAACTGCCGTTAAAGAAAACAACCTGGCTGTCCCCTTCAAAGGCCAGGATATGCGTCACGATGCGGTCCAGAAACCAGCGGTCATGGCTGACCACAAGGACACAGCCGCCAAAATTCTCCAACGCCTCCTCCAGGGCCCGCAGCGTATTGACATCCAGGTCGTTGGTCGGTTCGTCCAGCAGAAGGACGTTGGCCCCCTCTTTCAGCATCTTGGCCAGGTGAACGCGGTTACGCTGCCCACCGGACAACTCGCCCACCTTGCGCTGCTGTTCGCCTCCCGAAAAGTTGAACCGGGCCACGTAGGCCCGCGAGTTGACCAGACGGTCGCCCAGGGGCATCTGTTCCTGCCCCCCGCTGATCTCTTCCCAAATGCTTTTCTGGGGATCCAAAGCCCTTCCCTGGTCCACATAGGCCAGCTGCACCGTGTCGCCGATACGCAGGACCCCGCTGTCAGGAACTTCCTGTCCGGTTATCATCCTGAACAGGGTGGTTTTTCCGGCACCGTTGGGGCCGACAATGCCCACAATGGCACCGGGTGTCAGTTGAAACGTCAACCCGTCCAACAACAAACGGTCGCCAAACCCCTTGGTGACGCCGTCGGCCGCAATCACTACCTCACCCAGACGCTGTCCCGGAGGAATGTAGAGCTCCAGTTCCCTTTCTTTGGACCGAACCTCCTGGGACATCAATTTTTCATAGGCATTCACCCTGGCCTGACGCTTTGTATGGCGTCCTTTGGGCGCCATACGGATCCACTCCAGCTCCCGTTCCAGGGTTTTTCGGCGGGCGCTTTCGGCTTTTTCTTCTCGGCGCAGCCGTTCTGTCTTCTGGTCGAGCCAGGAAGAATAGTTTCCCTTCCACGGGATGCCGCATCCCCGGTCCAGTTCGAGTATCCAACCGGCCACATTGTCCAGAAAATAGCGGTCATGGGTCACGGCGATGACGGTTCCCTCATACTGCTGCAGGTGGTGCTCCAGCCAGGCCACACTTTCCGCATCCAGGTGGTTGGTGGGTTCGTCCAGCAACAATATGTCCGGTTTCTGCAGCAGCAACCGACACAGGGCCACCCGTCGCCTTTCGCCCCCTGACAGAACCCCGACTCGGGTTGCACCCGGCGCACAGCGCAGGGCTTCCATGGCCATCTCCAGACGGGCATCGAGATCCCAGCCGTCCAGGCTGTCCAGCTTTTCCTGAACATCGGCCTGCTGCTGGATGAGCCTGTCCATGGCATCGTCATCCATGGGTTCGGCAAAGCGGTTGTTGATCGCTTCGAATTCCCTGAGCAGGTCAACGATTTCCTGGACGCCTTCCTCCACCACCTCCCGAACCGTTTTGTCCTCATCCACCAGGGGTTCCTGCTCGAGATAGCCGACACGATACCCCTTGGATAGGATGGCCTCGCCGTTGTAATTTTTCTCCACACCGGCCATGATGCGCAAAAGGGTCGATTTCCCGGCGCCGTTCAACCCCAAAACACCGATTTTCGCTCCATAGAAATAGGACAGGGAGATGTCTTTCAGGACGGCTTTTTTATCATAATACTTGCTGACCCTGATCATCGAGTAGATGACTTTATCCGGTGCGTCCGACATGCTTATAGTCCTCCGGCAGAGTGATAAAGACCCCACCCTCAACGATCAAGCTAATTCTCCTGAAAATAATCCAGCAAAGCGGACATGGCTTCGGTCTCATCCAGATGTGCCAGGCCCCGGCGTATCTTAATGACTTCCGCATAATGTTCCCCATCCATCAGCAACTCCTCTTTACGTGTGCCGGATGCGTTGATGTCGATGGCGGGCCATATTCTCTTTTCCGCGCATTTGCGGCTGAGCACCAAATCCGTGTTCCCGGTGCCCTTGAACTCCTGGTAGATGATGTCGTCCATACGGCTGCCGGTCTCCACCAGGATGGTGGCGAAAATGCTCAGCGACCCCCCGTCTTCGACATTGCGGGCCGCCCCGAAAATTTTCCGGGGAAATTGGAGGGCATTGGCGCCCAGGCCCCCGGTCATGGTCCTGCCGTGGCTGTCGGTCTTCGTGTTGAAAGCCCGGGACATGCGGGTCAGCGAATCGATGAAAACCACCGCGTCGCGGCCGGCCTCCGCACATAGAATCGCGGTGTGCATGGCCAGGCGCGTCATCCGCATGTGCTGTTCGATGCTCTGATCAGCCGAGGAAAAGAGCACATGTGCGTCTTTTAGACCCCGTTTGAAGTCCGTCACCTCTTCCGGCCTTTCATCCACCAGCAAAACGAAAATGTCAACCTCCGGGTGGTTCGTGGAGATGGAATTGGCCATGTGCCGCAGGATGGTGGTTTTGCCTGTTTTGGGCGGGGCGATGATCAAGCCGCGCTGCCCCTTGCCCACCGGTGCAATCATGTCTATGGCCCTGCCCGTCAGGTCGTCGGCCCCCTGGGTGATCACCAGGTTTTCCGTGGGGTTGATGCTGATCCGATCCTGCAGGCGGTCGAAGGAGATGAACGTTTCCCAGTGAACATCGTTGATGGTCTCGACCGATTGCAATTTCAGGTTTCCGCTTTTTGAATCGCCCGGCACGGCTTCCCCCTGAATCAACCCGCCTTCGGGCAGGTTGTAGTCCCTGATCAGCCCCGGCGGAACGAAAACGTCCCCGGGGTCGGGCAGATAATTCTGTTCGATCGCCCTCAAGAACCCGAATCCCCTGTCCGTAATCTCCAGATGTCCTTTAACCGTTTCCAAAATCCTCCTCCCCGTGATTCTTCGTGCTTTACCGCGCCGGCAAACCTACCACAAAAGCGGCCTGCAAGCAAACGGCCCGACCCGCAAACCCTCAGCCCCTCTTGGGGTCCCGCCTGGATGAAGCGATACAACCATAAGATAATATTCTATTTTCATAATTTCAATCCTACAAATGACATGTTGACAATCAACGATCAGCACCTATTTTATCGATAAAATATATTTTCGCGCATGCGGACAGAGCGCACGCGGACACGTTTGGCGGAGGCGTCTGCTCCCACCCTGCTGCGCGTCACCAATCATGGAATTTATCTGCAAGGAGGAAACGAAGATTATGGGTAAAGGCAAACAGACCTATCAATTTAAAACCGAAGTCCAGCAGCTGCTCAAACTGATCATCAATTCGCTCTATTCCAATCAGGACATCTTTCTGAGAGAGCTGATATCGAACGCGTCCGATGCCATCGACCGTCTCAGGTTCAAGGCCCAGACAGATCCGGATATTCTGGAGGGGGACGGCGATTTCAAAATCAAGATAACGGCGGACAGCGCGAACCGGACCCTGGAGGTCGCCGACAACGGCATCGGCATGACCCGGGAAGAGATCATGGAGAACATCGGCACCATCGCCAAAAGCGGGACCGCCGCCTTTTTGGACGCCCTCGAAAAGTCAAAGCAGGAAAACACCCTGGCACCCGAGTTTATCGGCCAGTTCGGGGTCGGGTTTTACAGCGCCTTCATCGTAGCCGATGAGGTCACCCTGATTTCCAGGGCGGCCGGCGCCGAGACCGCCGTCCGGTGGTGGTCGAAGGGGGATGGCGAATATGCCATCGAAGAAGCCGAAAAAGGGACGCGGGGGACCAGGGTCATCCTCAAACTGCGCGACAAAGAGGACGGTGAAAGGGATTTCACCGAGGAGTGGGCCATCCGCGACGTCGTCAAACGGCACTCCGATTTTATCGCCTATCCCATTGTTATGGATGTGGAACGGGAAGAGCCGGTGCTCGATGCCGAAGGCAAGCCGGTGAAAGAGGACCAGATCCTGGACTCAAACGGCAAACCCGTCGGGCCGGAAAAGGATAAAACCGTCAAGGTCACCAAGGAAGAAACCCTCAACTCGATGAAGGCCATCTGGGCCAGGGACAAAAAAGAGGTCACCGACGAGGAATACAACGAATTTTACAAGCACATCAGCCACGACTGGGAAGACCCCATGGAACGGCTGCACTTCAAGATGGAGGGAACCACGGAATACAGCGCCCTCTTGTACATTCCTTCCCATGCGCCGTTCGACCTGTTCAACATCGACCGCAAACACGGCGTGAATCTCTACTGCAAACGCGTTTTCATCATGGAAGACTGCAAGGAACTCATTCCGGAATACATGCGCTTCGTCAAGGGGGTGGTCGATGCGGCCGACCTCAACCTCAATGTGAGCCGGGAAATCCTCCAGCAGGACCGCCTGGTGCGCAACATTCGCAAGAATATGCTCAAGAAGCTGTTCGACCTGCTGTCCGGCATGGAAGAAGAAGCCTACGACAAATTCTACGGTGAATTCGGACAGGTGCTCAAGGAAGGCATTCACACCGATTTCGACAATCGTGAAAAATTGTCCCACCTCATCCGCTACAAGACCACCCGTTCTGAGGACAAATGGGTCTCCCTGAAAACCTATGTCGAAAACATGAAGCCGGACCAGAAAGAGATCTACTACATCACCGGAGACAATCTCGCCGCGCTGATGAACAGCCCCCACCTGGAACAGTTGAAAGAAAAGGAGTACGAGGTGCTGTTGATGACCGACCCGGTGGATGAATGGGTCACCCAGTCCCTGACCGAATACGAGGGCAAAGCGTTCAAGAGCGCCGAAAAGGGAGACCTGGACCTGGATGACGTCGATGAAAACAAGAAAAAGGAATTCGACTCGCTTTTCGAATTCATGAAAAAGGAACTGGAGGACAAGGTCAAGGAGGTCAAACCCTCCACCCACCTGAAGGCGTCCATGTCCTGCCTCTCCGGAAACGCTTACGACATGAGCGCCTACATGGAAAAAATCCTGAAATCGTCCGGCCAAAGCCCGGAGCCGGCCAAGCGCATCCTGGAGTTGAACATGGACCACCCGGCGCTTGTCGGTTTCAAGGCCCTGTTCGATGCGGACGGGCATGACCCCAAACTGAAGGAGTACAGCAGGCTCATCTTCGACATGGCCGTCATCGGCGAGGGCGGAAAAATAGACGATCCCGCCGATTTCAGCAAGCGCATCGGCGACCTGATGGCCCATGCCATGACCGCTACGGTGGAATAGCCGCCAAAAATAGAGGGTCCAAGAGGTCAAGGATTCAGGGTCCGAGGGTAAGACCTTAGAGAGGCCACAGCCAAATACCTCTTTATACACCCTGCCGATTGACAGACCCCCACCGAAGTCTTATTTTTGTACATATGCCACTTTGTGGTGTTTTAACTCCGCGGCTTCCCGACCGCCATTGTGGAGCGGAAGGGAAGCGGGTGCCTTTGGCGCCCCTGATAAAAGGAGGTGATGTCAATGGCTGAGGATACAGACATCAAAAAAGACGGGCAAGACGAGAGCAGTGATGACGGGTCTTCTTCTGACACGCGCTGCTGCTACGTAGTCGACCCCTGTGGATGCTATGTGGATCCCTGCGGGTGCTATACCAGCTGCTGTTGCTGAGACCCGCATATATTACCGTTACCAAAGGGCCGGTCCAAACGTTGGATCGGCCTCTTTTTTTCGTCCTGTAGCGGCGACCGCACCTGTTCCGATTGAAACGCTCAACTCAGGCTGGTATAAGGAGCTATGCCTTTATGCACAGCCAGCCCATACCGTAAACGAAAAAGGATCCTTTATCGAACCGCCGCATTGCTTGTGATGCTGACGCTTCACTGCGGCTGCACCCTCATCCCGTTGAAACCCGGAGCCCCGCACGTACCGGGTTCTCTCGGCGGGGACGTTGACCGGATCAAGGCCGCCTTGTACGCCCAGTATGATGACTGGCAAAGCGTGGGCTACCGGCACGGGGGCGTTTCAAAAAATGGGGTCGACTGCTCGGGATTCGTCTACCTCACCTTCCGGGACAAATTCGGCGTCCAGCTGCCCAGAAGCACCAAGAACCAGGCCAGGGAAGGCGTGCAGATCCTGGTGCGAGACCTCGTCGCCGGCGACCTGGTTTTTTTCAAAACCGGAACCTTCACCCGACACGTGGGCATCTACCTGGAAGACGGAAAATTTCTGCACGCCTCCACTAGCGAAGGGGTCACCATCTCCAGCATGCAGACCAGGTACTGGAAAAGGTGCTTCTGGCAGGCACGGCGCATGTAACATATCCTACAGCGGCTGATACCAGTGTGCGAACCGTTCGTCTTCAAAAGCCAGCACCTTTTCCATGACCTCCATCAGCCTGGCGGTCACCGGGCCGGGCGCATCCAGGATGCGGTCCTCGAAGCGCCCCACCGGAGAGACCTTTATCCCGGTGTGGGCCGTGAAAATCTCGTCGGCGTCCAGCAGGGCGTTCGGCAGAACGGCCTCTTCGCGCAGGGGGATGCCGAGCACGGGCGCCATCTCCTGGACGCACTTGCGGCTGATGCTGTTGAGCACCCTTCCCAGGGGTGGCACCTTGACAACACCGTCCTTGACCAGAAACACCGATTCGGTCGACGCCTCGGCCAGAAAACCGTCCGTGCCGGCCATCACGCCGATGTCGAACCCGCGGTTGAGGGCATCCTTGCGGGCCAGGTAGGCATTCAGGTAATTGGAGCAGGCCTTGGCCTCCACCGGCACGGTTTCCGGGTGAATCTTGCGCCACTTGGAAAGGCAGGCGGAAATCGGCTCGGTGCTGTCCAGGTGAAGATCCGGCGTTGCCGGCACCGGAAAAATAGCCAGATCCAGCTTGCTGTCCAGAATCAGTTTGATCACCGCCTCCTCCCCCCAGAAGGCCATCACCTTGATCACCCCCCGCCCCAGACCGTTGGTGCGTACGGTCTCGGCCACGGCAGCGGCAATATCCTCCATGGTGTAGGGCAGCTCCATCTCCAAAAGTTCGATGCTTCGCATCAACCGTTTGAGATGTTCATCCATGCGAAAGGCCGCGGGGCCTTCCGGACCGACGTGGATCCCGAATATTTCGAATACGGCCGAACCCCTTGAAAAACCGTGGGACAACACCGGAATCGTTACCGATTTCCACGGAACGAGTTTGCCGTTAAACCAGACCTGCAAATTTTCGAACATCACTTTTTCCTTTCCAGATAGTTAACAATCGCAGTTAGTTGAGCCATCGGGGTATTTTTTCCGTCATCCCCGACTACGCGGGAATGACAAGGGTTTTGAGCCAAAACTCCCCGACTTCTGAGTTAGTTAAAAATTAAAAACGTAAAACACTCTGTGTTCTCCGTGTGCTCAAGCGCAAGCGGGCGGGAGGAAGCTGTCTTATCCCAACCGCTCTTCAACAATCTCGTTGAACACCCGCCCGCGCTCGAATTCGTTGTCAAACTTCTCGAAACTCTTGGCGCCGGGTGAAAACACGATGGTGGCCCCTCGATAATTTCCCGCTCGCTCCAGGGCGGCGTCGAAACAGGCCGCCAGCGTCGGATGGATGTTCGGCCGTTCTGCACTTCCGGCCAGGGCGCTAAGCATTTTCTCGGTGGCGCTGCCTTCCAGAAAGATAAGATTCCGACGGGAAATCAGCCGGTTCACCGTATCGGCCCACCCCGTGTAGTCGAGTTCCCGATCCGTCCCGCCGGCAATCAGAATGCATCGACCTCCGCCGAAACGGTTGACCGCCGCCATGCAACCGTCCGGCGACGTGGCCGCGTTGTCGTTGATGACGGTAAGCCGGTCGTCTTTGAAAACAACTTCCTGTCTGAAGGCAATCTCGGGAACGGTTTCCAGGGCGGACTGGATCCCGCTCCAGCAAGCGCCGGCCCGATAGGCGGTCAGAGCGCTCGCCAGCAGATTTTCGAGGTTGTGCGCGCCGCGCTTTTTTGCAAAACCGCCTGTTTCCAGGACGGCCGCATCTGAAGAGGAACCGGGTGCACGATAACGGGCGCGTCCCTTCTCGTGATAAAGGCCGGCTGCCGCGGCAGGCAGCGGCGAGGTCGAAAAAAACAGTTGCCGCTGCCGCGACACCCGTTGACCGAGAAACGCCGACCAGGCGCTTTCCCGGTTCAATATCAGGGTCTGTTCCTCCGTCTGTTGCCGGAAGATGTTGGCCTTGGTGTCCGCATATTCCTCCATGGAGGTGTGGCGGTTCAGATGGTCGCGGTAGATATTGGTTACCAGCGCTATGTCGGGGCCGCGGTTTCCGGGGCCGAAATACTCCAGGTGATAGGAAGGCAGTTCGTTGACGACGATGCGCGTTCTATCGTCACCACCGGAAGGTTTCACATCTGAATCCTCCTCCAGCAGCTGCAGCGTGTGCATAAAGGGATTGGTCGGAGAGTTGCCGGCCGGTATGGGAATAGAACAGGCCTTCAGAAAATGTTCGATCCAGGCGCACGTGGTCGTCTTGCCGCGCGTGCCGGTAACGGCGACGATGGGGAGTCGGCACAGCCGGTAAAACAGGGTGGCTTCGTTCTCCACACGTTTACCAAGCCCTCTTGCGAGCACAACGAAGCGGCTGCCCGCCGGGATATCCGGGTTGAACAGGACCAGGTCGCATTTTTTGACATCCGTTTCGTCGTGACCGCCCAGCTTCAGGCGCACCGGTTTCTCCAGCCGGCCCAGGGACACGGCCAGTTCGGCTTCGGTTTTCAGATCGGTAACGGTTACCCGGGCGCCGTGCCGGAGCAGCCAGTTGGCCGCAGCAACCCCCCCGCCGAGGATTCCCAGCCCGAAGACCAGCACCTTCATTCCGTCAAAGGCCCTTATCGCCTCTTTGTCGACCGCTTCCGCCGGAGAGGTTAACGGCCTGCGGCTTTCTGTCCCGCCTTTCACCTTTCAGCCGCCTCCTTGCGTCGAATGCCACATTCGTCACGGTTCCCATGCCGCACCCGGCCTTCCCTCTGTGCCTGAATAGCCGTAATGGCCACGGTGTTGACGATGTCCGCCACGGTACATCCCCGGCTCAAGTCATTGACCGGTTTGTTCAATCCCTGAAGCACGGGGCCGATGGCCACGGCTCCGGCCGAACGCTGGACCGCCTTGTACAGATTGTTGCCGGTGTTCAGGTCCGGAAAGATAAAAACCGTTGCCCGGCCGGCAACCTCGCTGTGGGGGAGTTTCGTGTGAGCGACCCCGGCATCGATGGCGGCATCGTATTGAATAGGCCCTTCGACTTTCAGCTCCGGACGCCGGCGTCTCACGATGCGGGTCGCTTCCCGGACCTTGTCCACATCTTTTCCACGCCCCGATTCAGCCGTGGCATAGGAACACATGGCCACGCGCGGTTCGATGCCGTAGATGGCGGCCGTGCATGCCGAACTGATGGCAATGTCGGCCAGTTGGTCGGCATCGGGGTCGGGGTTCACGGCGCAGTCCCCGTAAACCAGAACACGGTCCGCAAGGCACATGAAGAAAACGCTCGAGACGACCGAAACGCCGGGCCGTGCTCTGATGATCTGCAGGGCGGGCCGTATGGTTTCGCCGGTGGGGTGGACGGCGCCGGAAACCATGCCGCAGGCATCTCCGGCATGGACCATCATGGTGCCGAAAAAGCTCACATCCGTGACGGCATCGAAGGCCATGGCTTCGGTGAGGCCCTTGTGGCGCCTCAGGTCAAACAACAAACGGGCATAGTCCTCGAGGCGTTCGGACGCCAACGGGTCGATGATACGCACGCCGCCCAGGTCCAGGCTCAACGCTTTGATTTTTTGTCTTATCCGGTCCACGTTTCCCAGCAGGGTGATGTCGACCACATTGCGCCGTATCAGGATTTCCACGGCTCGCAGGATACGGTCGTCCTCCCCTTCGGGCAGCACGATGTGCCGGCGGTCCGCCTTGGCCCGTTCGATGAGTTCATATTCAAACATCAGCGGGGTCATCCGTTTCGACCGAATGACATCGATGCGATTTTCCAGCTCTTCGATCTTCACATGTGCTTCGAATATGCCCAGCGCAGCAGCGATCTTGCGGTGGTTGTCGGCGCTGAGCGCCGGTCTGACAGCCCCGGCCTCCATGGCAGTCGCGTAGGTGTCCTTCCCGGAGCTGATCACCGGCAGGGCATACTGTTGTTCAAACCCCTCCAGCAGGTGGAGGACGTGCGCGTCCGGCGTCAGCCCCCCGGTCAAAAGCAGACCGGCCAGTGTCGGGTAGGTATGCGACAAAGTGGCGGTCAGGCTGCCCAGGATCATGTCCGCCCTGTCCCCCGGTGTGATGATCAGATCGCCTTCTTCAATGCGTTCCAGGAAGTGAGGCAGGTTCATGGCGGCTATCTTGAATCCCGAAATCTCGCGCGTCAGGCTGCCTTCCCGGGCATTCAGGATCTTAGCCCCGAGCGCCCGTGCGATGTCGCCGACGGTCGGCTTGCCGAGCACCGGTTCTTCCGGCAGGATCCACAGGGGGCTGTCGGGCCGTACCTCCCTTTTCAGGTAGCGCTGCACCCTGCGCCGTTCAGGCGGATGCACCCGGTTGACGATGGTGGCCAGGATGGTGCAGCCTTTTCCCTCGAAGGATTCGCGGGCCACCGCCACCGCCTCACCGACGGCTGATGGGGTTTTGCCGCGTCCGTTGACCAGCACCAGCACCGGACTCCCCAGGTTGTTGGCCACATCGGCGTTGAAGTCGAACTCGAACGCCGATGACACCCCCGTAAAATCCGTTCCCTCGCAGAGAATGAAGCTGCACTTTCTTTCCAGCTTTTTATATTTCGACAGGATTTGGTTGAACAGCGGCCCGCTCTGGCCGCGGGTGATCAATTGATGGGCCGCGTTGTTGGTGCTGCCGTACATCTCTTCGTACGCCAATCCGGTGTCGTAGCGGGTTCTTATCAACTGAATGTTGTTGTCCGGCCGGTTTCCGGATGGAATCACCGGCCTGAAGTAGCCGGCCCGGCTAATCCGCCGGGAGAGCATTTCCATGATACCCAGCGAAATGACGGATTTTCCGCTGCGCGGTTCGATGCCGGCGATGTAAAGACTCTTGGTCATCTGTCTGCGTTGCAAAGTAAAGGGTGAAAAGGAAACAAAGCCCGGTTCGGTCGGTCGGGGTTACTTATCACGAAATGAAGAAAAATGAAAAAGAGGAAATCAATCGGACGCTTCCCAACCCGGATACACCGGAAAAGATAAAAATCACCGGACCTATAACCAATAACAAGGTAAAAGCCTGCCGGTCGAGGGGTGATGCCGCCCCGGCCGTGAAACGGCTTGAAGTTTTTGGCGTCCGTTATGCCGAA